>JASHSD010000827.1 GCA_030036985.1 Bryobacteraceae bacterium | reverse complement strand
TGCTGCTGCCGCACGGCTACGAAGGCCAGGGTCCGGAGCATTCGAGCGCGCGCATGGAGCGCTTCCTGCTGCTCTGCGCCGAGCACAATATCCGGGTTGCGAACTGCTCCACGCCTGCCCAGTATTTCCACATTCTGCGCCGCCAGATGGCCACGGAACGCAAACCGCTCGTGCTCTTCACGCCGAAGAGTCTGTTGCGGTCCCCCGTCGCAGTGTCGAGTTTCAGCGAATTGACCAACGGAAGATTCCGCGAAGTCATCGGCGATTCTCTGGACCCGACGCGCGTGCGCAAAGTCGTGTTCTGCACAGGCAAGGTTTACTACGATCTCGCCGCGGCGCGCGAGGCGCGCAAGATCGAGGACATCGCGTTGGTTCGGATCGAGGAACTCTATCCTTTCCCGGAAGAGGCCGTGATCAACGTGCTGGCGCGCTACAGCCCGATCGTCGACCTGATCTGGTGCCAGGAAGAACCGCGCAACATGGGCGCGTGGCGATTCGCGTACGGCTACTTCAAAGGCCTCGGCCGCGTGATCCACTACGCCGGACGCATGAAGAACGCCAGCCCGGCGGCGGGGTCGGCCAAGCGCCACGCCGAAGAGCAGAAGCGCCTGGTCGAAGACGCCCTGAAGTAAGTAATACAGGCTTCAGCCCATTGGGCTAAGCGAACCGTGGCGCTCGCACTCCTGCGCGCCGCGGCCCGACTCTTCGGGACGCCTGCTTCGGCCCACCACAGGTGAAACCTACCCCGCGATGGATACCAAATCCCGCGTCCTCATTTCCGCGCCTTCGCCGCCAGAATCGAATCCACCGTAGCCTGCGTGATTGGGTGGTACATGGGCCGGGCCTTTTCATAAATCGGGGCGGCCTGTTTCAGGTCCATCGCCTCGTAGAGCGGTTTCACATATTTGCGCCGGCCCACTGTCGTCAGGAATTCCTCGAGCCGCGGGTATGCCGGTTCATATTGATTGCGAACGGCCATCAGCAGCCACTGCTGCAGGATTTCGTCGTTGGCGCTCGCCGTCAGGTTGTAGCTCTTATCGAGTTCCTCCATCCTCGCCGCGCCGAGGTGCTCGGGCAATCCGCGAAGATAATGCAGCCACTCCTGCGTGCTCCAGCCCCTCGTATCGATCTGCTTCGCATCGTCGATGGCGCGGAAGGCGTCTGAAACGGGAACCGGCGCGGAAGCAGGCAGACCGGGCTGAAACACCCATTGGTCGACCGGAATTTTGTCTGCCGCGGCTTCGACGGGGTTCGACGCGAACAGATGCGCGCGCATGTAGTCCAGCGACTGCGCCGTGGTGACGCTCTGAAACGCGAAGTGATCGAAATAATCCTTGAGGTACGCGTCGAATTTCTGCCTGCCGAAGACCTGCTCGATCTGCCGCAGAAACAGCGCGCCTTTTTCGTAGGGAATACTGGTGACGGCATCGTCGGGATCGCGTCCGGCGAGATCGATATGCAGGATCTGATCGGCCGGCGGCCGCGATTTCAGCTCGTCCTGCAGGTCCTGGTATCCGAGCACCGCCTCCATTTCCGCGCGGCGCTTTCCGTACAATTCCTCAATGATGCGGCGCTCGATGTAGACCGTGTAGCCTTCGTTCAGCCAGAAATCGCTCCACGTCGCATTCGTCACCAGATTGCCCGACCAGGAATGCGCCAGCTCGTGCGCCACCAGTGAGACCAGACTCTTGTCGCCCGCGATGACCGTCGGTGTGGCGAAGGTGAGACGCGGGTTTTCCATGCCTCCGAAGGGAAAGCTCGGCGGCAGGACAAGAACGTCGTAACGGCCCCAGCGATATGGGCCGTAGAGGCGTTCGGCGGCTTCCAGCATCTTCTCCATGTCCGAAAATTCCGCGGCCGCTGCTGGGAGCACCGCCGGCTCGGCCCAGACGCCGGTGCGCATTCCAGTCGGCTGAAACGCCAGATCGCCGACCGCGAGCGCGATGAGATAGGGGGGAACCGGCTGATCCATCACGAATCGGCAGTCGGCCGCGCCGGGGGCGCAGTTGGTGGCGCTCATCACGGCGGTCATCCCTTTGGGGACATGAATCTTCGCCTCCCACGTGACGCGGATGCCGGGCGAATCCTGCAGCGGGATCCAGCTGCGCGCGTGAATGGCCTGCGATTGCGTGTAAAGGAACGGATATCGCTTCCCCGCCGTCTGCTCCGGCATCAGCCATTGCAGCGCCGTCGCGGTGGGGTCGGTAGAATATCGGATACGAACATATTTCGTGTCCGGGGCGATATCGATCTGTAACGGGGCGCCCAGGATCTTATCGGCTTTGCCGATCGAGAACCGCGATTCCACATACTTCACGCCGTCGGGTGAGATTTCGGTTTCGTCGATCTGAAGCGCGCGTGAGTCGAGAATCAGCTGTTTGGCGTCCCGCTCGAATTGCTGAATGGTCAGCACAGCGGTCCCCTGAATGCTCTGTTGTTCGAAGACGACCGTGAGGTCGAGAGCAATGTGCCGGACCCGCGCCAGATTGGGGTTTGCGTAGGAATGGATATCGTGTGCGAGAGGCGGTTCTTCCGTATTCTTTAAGCAGGCTGTCATGAAGATGGCGAGGATCGCGGTGAGCGCGTAAATGATTGTCAAGTTCGATTATCGCGGAAGAGCAAATGCGGCCGCAGCGGGTAATATTCTGTAACCCCTGGGGTGAGCCCGACATCAGGAAGAGAACAGGAGTTAGTCTGAAATTTAAATTCTTATATCTTATTGTGCTGGTTCCGGCGCTGGCGGCGGCCCAAAACACCACCCCGGCTCCGGCGCAGGCAACTCCTGCGACGCCTGCCGCTCCCTCGGCCAACGCTGCGCCTCAAGGCCAGACAGCGCAGGATCAAAACCTGCTCAATGTAGTGCCTCCCGGTGGGAAGCGCGTGTTCGGCGTATTGCCGAATTATCGCACCGCGAGCGAGGATCTGGAAGGAACCATTCTCACCGGCAAGCAAAAAATGACCATCGCCGCGAAGGACTCCTTCGACTATCCGCTGGTTCTGCTGGCCGCCGCGTTCGCCGGACTGGATCAGCTGACGAACAGCGATCCGTCGTTCGGGCAAGGCGTTGAGGGCTATGCGCATCGCCTGGGCGCCTGGTATCTGGACGAAGCGATCGGCAACATGATGACCGAAGGAATTTACCCGGCGCTGCTGCATCAGGATCCACGCTATTTCCGAAGGGGCCACGGCAGCTTCATGGGCCGCACCGGCTATGCGCTGAGCCGCGTCATCATCACCGACAAAGACGGTGGAGGACATCAGTTCAATTATTCGGAATGGGTCGGAAACGCGACCGCCGTCGCCATTTCACAGGCCTACCATCCCGATAACCGCACAGCGAAAGACGCGACTGAGTTGCTGCTCGAACAGGTCGGAACCGATGCCTTCTCGCAGGTGCTCAAGGAATTCTGGCCCGATATCAAGCACAAATTTTTCCACAAGGGCAACCCTCAGGGCGCCACGACAGCCAGCGCGCAATAAAGTTTGCGCCCATTTTGGACACGCGACTTTAGTCGCGTCTTGCGTCGTGCGCGCGTCTTCACTCCACCTCAAAATCAACCGTACGCGTCACGCTCCTGCCGCCGCCATCCGCAGCCGTCACTTCAAGCGTCCAATCGCCCGGCGCGAGCGATTTGAGCGGCAGCGGGGCGAGCGCCGGTATCGAAGACTTGCCTCCGTCGGCCGCCGGCGGAAGTTTCGTAAGGCCCGAGTCCCACTTGGCCTCGCCGGTCTTGCGGTCGAGCACGCGCACCCGCATGGTCAGCGACGGCGGGTCGGGCGCATAGACCTCCAGGTAGAACGAACCCGGTCCGGATTTCGCGAACCTGGCCGACCCCGAGGGCACGACCTGC
>JASHSD010000826.1 GCA_030036985.1 Bryobacteraceae bacterium | reverse complement strand
ACTCACTTGTGCGGTTGATCAAATCGGCGCACGTGAGCTGCAACACCTGAGCCGCGCCGAGCGGCAGCCCAACAATCCTGGCATCGCTGCCTGCACCAAGCACCGCCGTGAGCAGGTCCTTCTTGAGGGCGATCCATCCGCCGCGCGTTTCGTAACTGACCAGGAAATGGCCTTCCTGCCGCCCCGCCAGTAATTGCGCCTGATCATACGGCTCAGCCTTGTGCGCAGCCACAATCTGCCTGTCCGAAGAGACGAAGTACCGGGCCGGCAGTTCCGGAATCGCCGAGGCCTTCGAATCGGTCTCAGAGTCTTTCGCGATATACAGCCGCCCGGTGCCTGGACCGCCGCGTGCCTCGGTATTTGGATCGCGCCGCCCGAGCTCGTGCTCGATGCGGTCGTAGATATCTGCCGCGAACTGTTGCGGGTACTCGTACAACCGTTGTACTTCGAGGTCGATGTGGGGCAACTTCCGCCAGCCGTTCACCCAGGCGAGCTTTGCCGCGCTCGTGTCCCTGTCGTCCGCGTTCGTGTTCGCAAAGATATCTTCCAGGCTGAATCGCGTTTCGGCATCGAGCTGTAAGGTTTTGAGCGCCATGTGTTCGATCAGATTGGATGGGATCCCGAACACGACTCCGTAAGGAGAAAAGCCGCCGTCAACCGGTCTGAAACGCGGAGCGTCGTCAAGCAACGAAACGCGCAATCGGTCAATCAGGACGCCATACTCTTTCAGCAGCCGCACATGTCGCAGGCCCAGGGACGAATACGCGGCATCGCGATCCTTTCCGATGAAAACATGCTCGACCATGCTGTAGGCGCTCAACATGTCAATGCGATTCAGAAACAGCTCAGGATCGGGAGATATGCCTTGAAAGACAGCGCCCGCCATTTCGAGCCGCATTTTCTCGTCGCCGGTTGCCAATGCGCAGTCATAAGCCTTGAACACATCCACGAGAGCCTGGACCAGCAACGCGAAATCGAGTGCATTGGAGGTGCGCGTGCGAACAACGACGCTCTGCTCGTTGACAGACATGCCATCCTTCGTGCAGTAGTAACGAATCTGTGAGGTCAGATGCCCGCCCAGCATTCGAACATGGGCCTTTTGGATTTCGAGCGCGTCCTCTTTCGGAAGCGTCTCCGCGACCAGCCGGGCGACCTCGAAGTAGGGCGCCAACTCATCGGTGACGAGGCTCAGCGCCAACGGAATCAGCCAACGCGCATCGCGCACGATCACGGGCTGATCGGCCGGCGAGCTTCTCCAGAGATTGTCCAGCACGCTTTGAATTTCCGCGATCCGTGCGCCCGCGCCGGATGGATCCTCATCCCAAATGCGCATGCTCAGGAACTCGAGATACCGGATCAGATACAAATTGAACAGCGTGTGCGCGTAGTGCATGCGACCGTTGCGACCCGGCCACCGCGTCTGCTGCCAGCAATGAAAGGCGCGAATCATCATTTCCGCCGGATGGATCAGGTCGTTATAGACGTAGTCAACCTGACGGGGCCGGAATCCCATGGCCCAATGCGCTTCTTCCAGCTGGCCTCTGAAGCGAGCTTGGCCGGCGGTGATTGCGGGGCGGGCGAAGAAGCAATCCTCGAAATGCCGGGATAAAAGATACCGGTCCTGCAGATACCGGGCCGGCTTTCGCTGGGCGTTCAGAACGGCCTCGATGCTGTCCTCGATATCTTCGCGATCCGTCAGAAAAAATCGCAGCAAGTCGATGTGAGCCTGAAACGGCGTCTGACCCGGCGGCTTCCCCGTCACGATGCGCCCCGCGATAGATCTGCACCCATTCGAGAGAAAGTATAGCGGGAGGATTGGGTGGATCGGGCTTGTCTGCAAGTGCGGTCCGGGCGATGGAGCTGGCCAGCCTGTACCAATAAGACGCGCTCGCCCAAGCCCAGGAACGCGTAACGGAACTGCAACCTCAAGGTCGGGCTAGGCGCAAAGCCGGACAAAGGTTATGGTACTCCCGCCGCCGATAGTCGCAAATTTGTTTTCGGAAACACCACTTTCTGACATACAATGAAAAACTAATTGTTCAAAAGCGCACGCTAGAGCTCGCCCACGCCTGGCACTTGAAGGGATTACACCGGATATTTTATGACCGCAAATGTCGGGCGAATGCTCTGGGGCCTCGTGCTGTTCGGTCTCCTGTCCACAGGGATCGTCAACGCGCAGGTACCTACGTGCTCCGTGCAACTGCCCTCAGGGCCGAACTTCGTTCGGTACGAGGGTTTGACCGAACAACTCGCGCCTCTTGAGATCGACTGCACGAATCTCAACAACACCTCCTCGAGCGTGGCGTTTACTGTCACCGCCACTGTTCCGATTACGAATGTGAGTCTTACCGGTGGCGCCGCTGGGGCGACCGACGCTATCGCTTCGATCAGCGGCAGCGGCTTTGCCGGCGCGCCCTCGTCGGTCGCAGGCGTCCGAACCGATGCCGGTCCCACGACTTTGGAGTTTGTTTTTCCGGTGACTTCCGGGTCCTCCGGGAGCGGATCGGTCACGCTGTCGAACATCCGTGTGAACGCTTCTCTTTCGGCGAGCCCCACAGTCAGTCTGAGCGCGGAAAGTGCGACGGTACCGACAGTTCTACCCGCGACAGTCGTGGGATACCTTGCTCCAACGTTAGCCGAGCAGATCACCTTTACCGGCTCCGCCAGCATCCCGATCTGCTCGACCCAACCCACCGACGTAAACACCGTGGGCGCCGTATCGATTGCCAACGATTTCCCCGACTCCCTGATGACAGATGCACAGGAATACCAGCAGGAGACGTCGACCGGCGCCAGCCAACTTCCCGGCAATCCGATTACGCAGGCAACGACCGTCGGCACCCGCCTGGCCGTCACATTTTCGAACCTCGCGAATGGCGCGACTTACTACCTGCCGGCCTCCATCACCAACGGACCTCTCACGCTCGATTTGGTTCCTTCCGCCGCGGCTGTATGCGGGGCTTCCGGATGCAGTTCGGCGTTGGCGGGCAGCAGTATCGGCGGGCCGCAGAACAACGGAAATACCGGCGCGGGAGCGGTAATCAACGGGGTGTACGCGTTCACTCCCGCGAACGGCTCCTTTACCGCGTACTACGCCGTGGTGAATGCGGCAATCACCGGGCAGGAGCAGGCCTCCATCACCCTCTACGAGATGGTCCCGAGCGCGAGTATTACGGGTGCGTGGGCGCCGCCGTCGGTCTCCATCGTAATCGTCGGCAACACCTCGGGCTATTCGCAGTTCACCGCGACCCAGGCGCTTTATAACGCGACCGCGGCGCAAGGCATACTGGCCAGTTGTCCGACGGTTACGTCGCTTACCCCGACCGACTCTCCGGTCGACAATCCCACGGGGTATGTGTCGATAACCGGAACCAACTTCGGCCAGGGTTCGACGATTCTCTTTACTCCTCCGGGAGGCACGCAGATCCAACTCGCGTCCGATGGCGTCCAGGCAACACAGATCGGCGTGCTCATCCCCACTTCCGCGCTGATGACAGCGGGAACCGCGCATATTGCCGTGCAGAACGCCGGAGTCACGACCTCGGAGTCGTTGCCGTTTACGGTCTCGCCACTGACCATCAGTTCCGTCACGCCGGCAACGGCGCTGCCGGGGAGCGGCGCCACGACTGTGACGATTTCGGGCCAATACTTTAACTCGGGCGCGACTCTTCAATGGACCACCGCCGGCGGCACGACCGTTCAGATTACACCGAGTCTGGTCCAGTCCGCGCAGCTTACGGCGACGATCCCGGCCAATCTGCTTTCCATGCCGGGGACGGCGCAGATGGCGATTTCGGAACCTGGCAGCACTGTCTCGAATTCGCTGCCGTTCACGATGACGCCGGTTACGGTCACCACCACGACGCTTCCTCCCGGACAGGTATCGGTTCCCTACTCCGCGACGCTGACCGCCATCGGAGGCTTTCCGCCGTACAGCGGCTGGACCCTGAGCGCGGGATCGCTCCCGCCGGGATTGAATCTCAACTCGTCGACCGGCGCAATCACCGGAACGCCCTCGACCCTGACGGGCAGCCCCTTCAGCTTCAGCGTCACGGTAAAGGACAGCACAGGCGCAGTCTCGACAGCGCAGACCGAATCGTTGACGATTCTCGCGAGCACCACAATTACGCTGTCCAGTCCGACGACATCGCCGGAGTTCGGTCACCCGGTAACGCTCATCGCGAACGTCACGCCTTCGAATGCAGCAGGAAAGGTGACGTTCTACGACGGAGTGACCTTCCTGGGAGTCGCCACTCTGAGCGGTGGCCAAGCCATCTTCACCACGAGCCTTTTGCAGTCCGGCCCAAGGTTTCTGAAAGCGCTGTACGACGGCAGCGCCACTCTCGCGCCGAGCCTTTCGAATGCCCTTTCTCAGAACGTGGTCGCGCTGCCGGGGAACGGCTTCCAGCCCGCCTCGACAGTGGGAAGCGGCGCCACAGCTCCCTCGGTTGCCTTTGCGGATTTCAACGGCGACGGGAAAACTGATATCGCCAGCACCTACTCTGTGATCCCCGGCGTCTCCTCCATCACCGTCCTGCTTGGAAATGGCGACGGGACTTTCCTTCCCGCTGTCAATATTCCAGCAAGTTCCAGCGTAGCCCGCCTGGTCGCGGGCGATTTCAATGGGGACGGCATTCCCGATATCGCTGCGATGACAAGCACGGGCGTGGACATCTTCCTGGGCAATGGCGACGGAACCTTTGAATCTCCACTTGCCTACAGCGCGGGAACCTCCCTGACGCACATTGCGGCCGCGGATTTCAATGGCGACGGCAATGAGGACCTTATCGTGGTCAACGGCTCCTTGACCGGCACGGTGAGCGTGTTGCTTGGGAACGGGGATGGAACCTTTCAGCCCGCGATCGCATCTGCTGCCGGAACGTATCCTCTTTCTGTCGCGGTGGGCGATTTTGACGGAGACGGTAAACCGGATCTCGCGGTGGGCGGCGGATCCAGTTCGTCGGGCACTGTAAGCATTCTGCTGGGCAACGGAAATGGCTTTTTCCAAGCCCCGGCGGCTTACCCCGCGGGTTCGGGATCCGTTGAAGACATAGCCGTGGCCGATCTGAACGGCGACGGCAAATCGGATTTAGCCGTTGCCAGTGGGGTGTCGGTGCCAGGCCCTCAGACCGGGGCCATCGCGATGGTGTTCCTGGGCAACGGGGACGGCACACTCCAGCCCGAAACAACCTATGGGCCGGGAAACGACTCATACTCTGTCGCCACAGGCGATTTCTACGGCAATGGAATCCCCGACCTCGCCAGCGCCAATCAGCAATTGCTCGATATTCTGCCAGGCAACGGAGACGGCACTTTCGGCACGGCAGTGGCGTATCCGGTCGCGGCGGCCCTGAACCTGGTTCGTGTCGCCGATTTCAATGGCGACGGTCGCGCGGATGTGGCGACCGTCGATTCGAGCGGCAATCTGAATATCCTCCTCGGAGCCATCCCCGAACCCTCGGTCCTCTGTCCCGCGGTGACAACCCCGATCCTGACGGGCATCGCCTTCACCCTGAACTGCGCCGCGTCCCAAGGCGTCGCTCCGTACACGTATTCGATCTCGAGCGGCGCCCTGCCGACCGGGTTGTCACTCAACGTAAACACCGGGGTGATCACCGGAAAGCCAACCGCCGCGGGACCTTTTACATTCACGATTCAGGCAATCGACAGCGACACACCTCCGCAAACGGCAACTCAAAATGTGACGCTGACAATCGCCACTCCGCTGACGATCACGGCGTCTCCGCTGCCTTCCGGAACAACGGGAGATGCCTACTCCGCCACGCTGGCCAGTGGCGGAACCACGCCGTACACCTGCTCGGTCGCGCAAGGTTCGCTGCCGGCCGGAATCACTCTCGCGCCAACCACGTGCGCGCTCAGCGGGAATCCTTCGACCGCCGCCACATATAGTTTTACCGTCAACGTCACCGATTCCGGCACGCCCGCGCAGACCGGCTCGCAGGCTTACTCCCTGACGGTTTATTCTCCGCAGGTGGCCACACCTCCGCCACCGGTAGTAACGCCAGTCACCGTCACCACCACGACGATTCCTTCGGGTACGGTGGGCAAACCGTATACCGCATTCTCGATGACTGCGACCGGAGGCAGCGGGTCGTATACCTGGAGCAGCAATAACCTGCCCGCCGGACTGTCAATCTCTTCAGCCGGCCAGATCACCGGTACCCCGCAAATCGCCGGTGTGTTTGCCGGCGTCGTGATCACCGCTTCCGACACAGTCGACTTCATCTCCGGCTCGCAAACCTACACGATTACAATCCAGACGCCTGTAACCGTCACCCCCACGGCAGTCCCTTCGGGCACTGTCGGCGATCCGTACACCGCATTTTCAATGACCGCGACCGGCGGTTCCGGCACGTATACCTGGAGCGGCAATAACCTGCCGGCAGGCCTCTCCATTTCATCTTCGGGCCAGATTACGGGAACGCCGCAAAGCGCGGGGTCGTTCACCGGGGTCGTGATCACCGCGACCGAGACCGGCGGTTCGCTCTCCGGCTCGCAGACGTACACGATCAACATCAATCCGGCGCCGCCTGTTGTCTCCGGATCCGCAACGTTGATGGAAATAGCCCTCGGCGGTTCCGTGTCGGCCATTTACTCGGCGACCGGCGGTCAGGCGCCGTACACCTGGTCGGGCGCAAATCTCCCGGCCGGTCTCGCCATCAATCCGTCGAGCGGCGTCGTCAGCGGCACGCCAACCCAGCCAGGCAACTTCTCGTTCTCGATTACGGCCACCGATTCGAACAAGCTCAGTTCGACTGCATTTGCCGTTACCCTTTCGATCCTCGGCATCACCACCAAATCGCCGTTGCCGAACGCTTCGCCGTCGACGGCTTTTTCGCAGACTTTCGCCGCCGCGGGCGGAACGGGATCTTATACGTTCTCGGCCACCGGCGTGCCGCAAGGGATGTCGTTCCTCGCGTCCGGCGTGCTGTCGGGTTTCGCCAAAACACCCGGCACGTATACGCTGACCGTGCAGGTGACCGATTCAGCGAATATCTCGTCGTCCGCGCAGTTCACGCTTGTCGTGACCGCGCCGTCGCCTCTCAGCGTGCCTGCCGGCGCGTTGTCGAATGGCACGGTCGGCGTTCCTTATTCCGCAACCCTGATGGCGAGCGGCGGCGCGCCGCCTTATTCATGGACCATCACCAGCGGCGCTCTGCCCGTTGGGCTCGCGGCCACGTCCGCCGGTACGGTTTCCGGGACGCCGGGGCAGGCGGGCACGGTCACCTTCACCGCAACCGCAACGGACACCGCCGGAGCCACGGCATCGGGCGCGATCACCATCGCCGTTTCCCCCGCGGCATCTCTCAAACTGTCGACCAGCGCTCTGCCCAACGGCATTCAGGGCGCGGGCTACCCGGCGCAGATCCTGGCGGCATCCGGAGGCGTTGCGCCCTACAGCTTCGCGATCACCGCGGGAGCGCTGCCGCCGGGCGTCACGCTTACCTCGGGTCAGATCGGCGGCAATCCGTCGCAGTCCGGCACGTTCGATTTCACGGTGACCGTTACCGATTCGGCCTCGCCTGCCGACTCGGTCAGTGCGCCGCTGGCCATCGTGGTGAAACCGTCGCAGCCGGATCTCATTCTCTCCTCCGCCGCGCTTTCGTTCAACCTGACCGCCGGCGCGTCCGCCGTGTCCGGCGCAACCAGCGTTACTGTGCAATCGAGCGTTGTCTCACAGTTGCTCGACTACTCCGTCGCCGTCACGCCCGGAGCCTCCTGGCTGGACGTGAGCGGCTCCGGCAGCACACCTGGAAGCATTTCGGTATCGCTCGATCCCTCGGCGCTTTCGCTCACCGCTTCCGCAACGCCTTATCAGACATCGATTGTGGTCACGTGTCTGGCGCCGAGTCCCTGCGCCGGAAACGCGCAGAACATCTCGGTCTCGCTCGCCGTTGCGACCGCGCCGCCGCAGCTTTCGGTCGCGGGCAGCGTGATTTCGTTGTCGGCAACCACATCGAATCCCACCCCGGTATCGGCCACATTCGGGATTCAGAACGCGGGCGGCGGAACCCTGACCATCACCTCCGTCACCGCGGCGGATGGATGGGCCATTGTGAGCGGCGTGCCCGCTTCGCTCACCGCAGGTCCGCCGCAGCAGGTTACGGTAACGGCAAATCCGGCCGGGCTGTCGCCGGGTTACTATCTCACCACTATTACGGTCGTCTCGTCCGCGGGATCGACCAATGTTCCGGTCGGCCTGCTGGTGGCGCAGAGTCTTTCCATGAATCTGAGCCCGGCCGGTATTCAGTTTGAGGCGCTGGCGGGCAGTCCCCCGGGCAGCACCAGCGGTTCGTTCCTCCTCGAGGTTCCCGGCGCCTCGCCGGTGAGCTGGACGGCGACGGTTCAGCCCGGCGCGCACTGGCTCAGCGTGACCACGCCATCGGGGAGCGCATCGGGCACAGCGCCAGGCGTCGTCAGCTTCGCGATCGATCCTGTCGCCGCGGCCGCACTCGGGGCGCAGGCGTGGTATGGCACGATCCAGGTCACGGCCCAAGGCGTAGTTAATTCCCCGCTCGTGTTTGAGGTGGTTCTGAACGTCGCCTCCGCGAGTGCCGGCGTAAGTCCCAACCCCGACCCGGCCGGCCTTATTTTCATCTCAAGCGCTGGAACGCTTCCGCCTCAGACCGTTCAGGTACAGGACGGTTCCTCCGCCGCTCTTCCGTATCAGGCTTCGGCCAGCACGTCGGACGGCGCGGCCTGGCTTTCGGTCAGTCCGGCCATGGGGACGGCGTCCTCGGGTTCGCCGGGCCAGTCCACGGTCACCGCGAATGCGCAGGGACTGGCTGCGGGCGTCTATCGCGGCGGGGTGAGTTATGCGGTCGCGAACGCCGCGGTGCGCACCGTGAACGTCACCCTGATCGTGCAGGCGACGACGGCGACGGCGTCCGCCAGAGCCGTCGCCAGTTCAACAACAACATCCGTTTGTACGCCCACGATACTGGTCCCTACGCAAACCGGGCTGGTGAACAATTTCGCCGAGAGCACTGGCCTTCCCGTGCCCTTGTCTCTGTATCTCGTCAACGACTGCGGTTCGCCCGTTTCGAA
>JASHSD010000825.1 GCA_030036985.1 Bryobacteraceae bacterium | reverse complement strand
AATGCCGGGATGGACCTGTTTTTCCCAATTCGGTGTGGACAAACGCCGTTGAATTCAGCATCCTGGCGAAACGCATCCGGCGATATTGCCGATATAAAAAATGAATTGGACCACGCCAGTCCCTCCTCCATACACTACGGTTTTGGGGAGGGGGGAAAATTGGTTACCGTGGCGGAAGGCTCGAGTCAGCAAGTTGCCCTGTTACATCGGATCAGCAATATCGTCAGTTCCGATCAGGACGTCGAATCGATTCTGCAGGAAATGGTCCACCTGATCATGAATGCAACGCATTCGGACGCCTGCCTGGTCTACCTGATCGAACACGCGACCAACGAAATCGTCCTGCGCGCTTCGCAGCTTCCGCACGATGCCGAAATCGGCAAAGTGCGCATGCAGATGGGCGAGGGAATCACCGGATGGGTGGCTGCGCATAATTCCGTGGTGGCGCTGGGGCGGAACGCTTCTTCCGACCTCCGCTTCAAAGCCTTCAGCTCGCTCCAGGAGGATACGTATGAGGCATTTCTCTCCGTTCCTCTTGTGGACAGCGGCGTCATCATCGGCGTTATCAACGTGCACCATCGCGAACCGCACCAGCACTCGAGCGACGAAGTCGCGCTGGTGACTTTTAT
This sequence comes from Bryobacteraceae bacterium, assembly GCA_030036985.1. Lineage (GTDB taxonomy): Bacteria > Acidobacteriota > Terriglobia > Bryobacterales > Bryobacteraceae > BOG-234. The sequence continues at coordinate 8,039 of JASHSD010000825.1, read as the reverse complement.
CGGCGAACAGATGGGCGGACTGATCGCCCGGGCGCGGCTGACGGAGCAATCCCAGACCGCTGTCCGCCGCATGGAAACGCTGGCGGCGGTGGCGCAGGCTATTTCCGCCGAGAGCTACCTCGAGCGCATTCTGCAGGCGATTTCCGAGATGCTGGCGGAGACGCTCGATTCCGCCGTGTGCTCGATCCTGCTCGTTGACGACGAAAGGAAGGAACTGACGGTCAGCGCGGCCCGTTGTTCGGCGCCGGATTACATGCATCGCATGCCGATCCGCATGGAGGGTTCACTGATCGAGTACGTCGTGCGCGAGGGACATCCGATTGTCATATCGAATGTCCACAACGAGAAGCAGTATCGCTATCCCGAGCTGGCGCGGAAATCGGGGCTGACCTCGCTCCTGGCCGCGCCGCTGACTTCGCAGGGAAAGGTCATCGGCACGATCAACATCTATACGCGCGACGAGCGCGCCTTCAGCGACGATGAGGTCGGGTTCGTCAAAGTCGTGGCGGGACAGGCGGCGATTGCGATTCAGAACGCCCGGCTGATGTCGGAAACGCTCGACATGAAGCGGACGCTCGAAGCGCGCAAGCTGATCGAGCGGGCGAAAGGCATCCTGCAGTACAAGCACAGCCTCACGGAGGAGGAAGCGTATCTCCGGCTGCGCAACGAAAGCCGGCGGCTGCGCCGCTCCATGCGGGATCTGGCCGAAGCGGTCATCCTGGCGGACGATCTGAACCGCAAAGACGGCGCGAAGGTGGCGGTTCGCGAAGACGAAGACATTATGTAACTCCGCGGAATCTGACGCCAATCTCCAATCCAACGCCACGTAATTTCTTGTACTGCTAATCCTTTGAATCTTTGAGCCGCGAAGATTTTTTCATCCGGCGATCCGTTGAAGCTGAGCGAGGCTGGCGCGGTCGGCGGCGAGAATGGCGGAAAGCGCCAGTCTTCCGGCGACGGTAACTTGATAGCGGCGCGTATGTGTTACCTTCTGCAGGATGCCGTGAGCCCGGAGCAGCCGCAGTTTGCGTCCGACGGCTGAGGAGCGTCGTCACTTTTCCGCAAGCGACAAAGGTCCGGGTTTGTAGAGCAGGGGCTGCAGATCGCGATTGCCGAGTCCGTTCAGCATAAACTCGCCGCGGCTGACTGCTTCGAGCAGGGCGTGGTCCTCGGCCGAAAACGGATGCAGAGCGCGCACGCGCCGCATGGCCGTCCCGCGGGGCTTTTCGATGGCTCGGATGATTTTCCCGCAACGGAGTGCTGTCGTCAATAGTGCTCAGGGCATTGAGATAGCGCTCGTTGGCTTTCTGAGAGATCTCGGCCCGGCGTTGCAGATCGGCGACGCCATGACGTAAGGGGCGCCACCGGAGATCTTCCGGTGGGCCGCCTTCTTAAGGCCGGAAAGCGCGCAGGTCGTCAATCGGGTCGTCCATCTGGTTGGTGGTTTTGACGCGTTCGCCGGTTTGGCGGCGTTTGAAATCGGTGGCGATCTGTCCGGCAAACTGAGCGGGAATCCTGCCTGTCGGGGTCAGCGCCTTGCCCAGAAAGCGCATCAGGTCGAGGCTGGAAAAATTCAGCATGCCGTGTTCGAGGAAGCGGGGCGAGAGCCGGTCCAGGGCGCCGGGGCGAAAGACGATATCTGTCGCCCATTCGCACTGGTTTACCGTCCAGTAGTAGTCGGCGTGGAATTTGCCGAAGATCTCCTCGCGCAGAGGATTGAGCCGTTGTGCGAACGGCGCCAGGCGGTCCCGCCAGGCGGTCTTCAACTGGTCGTCGAGATATTGCGGAGCGCGCCGGTAAAGGTAACTTTTGATTCCCCATCGCCGCACCGATCACGGCCCAGGGCGATACTTACTCCCCGGTGGTGCAAACCTCTGATGAATCCTTCTGGTATCTCGAAGGTAGTTCCAGACGACGTAAATTGTCCCAGCTGCGTACATGAAGGCAGCGAGGAGGCACATAGCCAGATACACCAAGAACTTCGTTGAACTTCCCGCATACCGGTGTAGGGGCATGCCCTCCGAGAACGGTACGATGGCCCCGATGCATAGCGCCAGCGCCGTGCCCAGCCACAGCGTTCTATGCTTCCAGCTTCGAAGACGTCGCTCCATCAGCGCCTCGCGGTCGCCGTCCTGCTTCGCCTCTTCCGCCGCCGCGGCCCTAGCGCGCGCTTTTTCTTCTTTTAGACTCACTCACACTCTCCAGTTCCAAACCCGTACTGGTCAATGGCGGCCCTTTGTCGGAAATCAGTTGCGGCTAATTGCATCCTTGCGTTGTATCGCCTGCTTGACAGGGCGTAAAGGTACTCGTTGTTCCATTGATTACGGGCGGCGGGATGTAGCCGTGACGTTGGTCAAACTCGCGAATAACCAAGGTACTCGTTGTTCCATTGATTACGGGCGGCGGGGGCGGTGGTGGGGGTGCCGGGAAAGAGAACCAGTCGAATATATCCCAGAAATTGTTCGTAAAACTCGTCACACCATGCGCCGGCGGCGAACCTGCGGCGACAGCGAGTCCATTTTGTACACGAAGGGCACTATTCCTTGCCGTCACTTGCTGTGTATACTTTGCGCGCGATCGTCTTCCGACGTTGCCATTTCGAGAGCGACGAAGCGTTGGCTCTTCGGGAACGTGTATGATTTTAGCCGCAACATGCCCTGCGCCACCGCCGACAAAACCTGCGACGACATCTGTAGCGATATCGTCGCCAGAGAATACCTGGCCGGCACTATCGCCTTCTGCAGTTCGTGTCACCAGGCCACCCACCGCGTTCGAAAACGCCCCTGCAGCTACATCGCCGGCAAGGGCATCAGGAAGGAGCGTAGTGCCCCCCGTGGCGACAGCGAGCCCGCCCGCAACCGCGCCGCCTACAAAACTCGCCTAACTTTGCCCCAATCCGTTCCGCTGAAACTGTAGCCATGGTCAATGAACTGGCTTCCCAGATTCCAGCCGCCTTCTACCACGCCTCCGACAATTGCTCCAGCGCATATCGGGCACCTTCCATCAGGATCGGTTCCGAAGGTCGGTCGGTTGTAGACGTACGAGTAGCGATTCCACGTTTGCGGAAGTTCCAGAATCGCGCTCTCGAACGCGGGATCTACGCTCGTGAAACGACCTTCAGCGCCGCTAAAATAACGGCCCCCGAAGTAATCGAGGCCATAGGAATCGAACGAACTGGCCGTCTCCGAATCCCGCTCCTGCCCCGTACAACGGGATCTTCTGCCGGAATCGTACAGCGGAGTCTGTAAGCTGGTTGCGGTGCCGGAGTTAATCGGGCCGATGGCCCGATAAAGAACCGCGGTTGGAAGCTGATGGCCCGGACGCGGTTTTGCGGCTAAAGAAAAAACGAACCCAGCTGGTCCCTCGGCGTGGAACGGCGGCGCGGCGGATGAGGTTTTTGTTTTAGCCGCTGTTGTCATGCCATTCGCAAAAACGAACTCATTCCCGTTCCGGCAGGCTGCTCGAAAATACGAACCCATTTCGGTTCGGCCGAACGGCGGCACGGGTGACTCTGAGTGTAACGCGGCGGCCGGATGGCGGAAGCCGTAAGGTCCGGCGCTGCAACGAAAGATCGCTGTGAAGGCCCGCTGCATGAGGCCCCTTTCCCTCATATCAGGCTGCCTTTTCGCGGCGGCCCGGAGCGGTCAAGGCTGCGCGCAGCGCACCCGAAGGGCTTGGGCCTTGACGGCGAGGACCGCCGCGGGATCGTTCGAGAGAGGGAAAGGGGCGCCTCCGGCGCCTGCCTTGCCGCGCGTTTCGCGGAGGATCATGGCCGCCGGTTTTCGGCGGCCTTGAGCCGGATGCGGCGCGGAGATCGAACATGACGGCGGGCGCGGGATCGCGCCCGCCGGCAGCTTCCCCCGCGAGGGGGATTGAGGGGGCGATTGAAAATTTATTCGGCGCGCCGGCCGCCAGGCTGAACCGGGGTCCGTGGTTCACCCGGAGCCCCCCAAAGGAGCGGCATTGCGCGCAGCGCATCTCAGCCGCGGGATGAGGCCCTTCCCTCCTTTGGGGATTCCTTATTGGCCGGGGGAGCGGGTGGGGTGGAGTCCAGAGGAGGGGAGGGCCGGCAGCCGTGCCCCCGCCCCGCGCAACGAGAATCAGGCCGTGAGATTCGACGACTTCAGGGTGACGGGCTTGGCCAATAACTCTATACGTACCGGTACTTCTATCAGGTCAAATTCGCATTGGTGCCGCTTCGATGTGATGTAGAATTGAGGGCATCTCCAGATAGAGAGGGAAACTGCCCATGCGCATCTTTCAGGTATCGCTACCGATCCTCCTGCTACTCCCCGTGGCTGCATCCATTTGTCGTGCAGCCGATATCACGTACGATGTGAATCTCACCATTGGTGCTGGAAGCGTCACGGGAGACATCATCACAGACGGCACAATCGGCACTCTTTTCGATTCCGATATTGTCGACTGGAATCTATTAGTAAATGATGGCACCCACACGTTTGATCTTACTGGACCCCTCAGCGGCGATAACTCTGCGTTCGACGTGACCTTGGAAGGCTTGACAGCAACCGCAACCGATTTGCTGTACGATTTCGACAATGGAAACGAAGCTGAGTTCTATTACACCGGGTTTCTGCCAGTGAATGTTTGTTTTATCAGCAGTGGCGCACCTGACTGCACCGGGAGCGGCTATGGGGCGGGAGAGGCGCTCATCGTTTGTCAGGTCTATCCGGGTTGCTATGGGAGCTCCGATTCCGATTCCCAGTATGCGGCCTTGACTGGCACCCAAGTAATCGCCGGTCCAGAATCGTCACCCGGCACTCCAGAGCCTTCGACTTGCGTTCTCCTGAGCATAGGATTTGGAGTTCTCACGTACCGTCTTCACTTCAGAGGGAAAAGAAGCCCTAAACACACCAGTTCAAACTGAACAAGCCGCTATTCCCCGCCCTTCACCTTCACCCACCGTGCCCGCTGCGCCTCAGCCATGCGCCTGCGTCGCGCTGCTGTCCGCTTCCGGCCCGAAACTGGCGCAAGTCGGCCACCGTTGTCCGGTTTGAGTGATCTCGATGTCACCCAATCAGGAGGATCGTCGCCAAGCTCCCGCAGCGCTGTGAGCGCTCTGTCGATTGCGTCCTTCTGCTTCTCAAGGTCGCTGATGATTCCGGCAATGCCGTCATTCGGAATCATCTTAGCTTGGGAGTGTCTTCAGTTCGGTCCTCCAGATGTTTTTCGAGCAGCCATGCCAGCGGCGTCGCCGGCGGCTGAGGGGGCTTACGCTTACGTACGACTCTCGACATCACTGCTCCAGCGACGCGCGGTTTTCCGTTTCCGCATGGAAAACGCCGTTCGGAGCAATGTTCATGCGGGTTTCAACGGGCCGCGAAGCCCCCGCGATCCCCCCGCTTTGGGGCCGCGAAGCTTCCGCCGACTGGCCGCGGTCGCCCGCGAACCGCGCTTCCGAACCCGCGAGGTTGGCATCGTACTCGTATAGGAACGTCTGCCCGCGCCCGCCGCGGTGCACGATCAGGTACTCCATCTCCGCCAGGCGGTCCAGATGCAGACGCACCTGTGTCTCGCCCCAGCCCGTATATGCACGCACGTCGCGGCGGCTGAAGCGGAAGTCTTCACGGCCGGCCACCATCGTGCCGATGAGTTCCAGCAGGCGCCGCGTCTGTGCGGGCAGCTCATCGAGGGATTGCCGCATCAGCCCTTTCATGAGCCGTTCGGCGGCGGCGATGTCTTCGCGCGTGGCTTCGATATAAGAGATGCCCTGCTCGGTCTTCAAGGGGCGCTGGTGCTGATGAAGCAGCGCAATCGCCCGGATCAGCGTCAGGTACTTCATGTGATCGCGGCGCATGCGCGTGAGCGCGTCGGGAAACGTCAGCTCGTCGACAAACGGGTTGACTACGAACACGGGTTTCAGCAGACGTTGCGCATTCCGGTGGAGCGCGATAATCGCTTTGCGCCGTTGCCGTTTGAGCACGCCCGCAAGCGTCTGCTGTTCGCGCTGCAGTTTATGGATGGCGCGCGTCTGCTCGCGTTCTTCGTTGACGTTGAGCACGAGACACCGATTGAGAAGCTCTTCGTCCAGGTCGACGGCCGTGGTGGTGAGGAACATCATCACGGGGCCTTCGACGCGGTAATGGTGCGTGACCAGCTTGCCGGTGGCCGGGTCCTTGCCGGTCGACGCGATCGAGAGCGAGCCTTCCGACTGCAGCAGTTTCAGCGCGTACGCGGCGCGGCTGGCGCCTTCCTCCTCGACCACGGCCAGCACTTTGTGTTTGAGGTCCGTCTCGCCCATGTAATACAGCGACTGGCCCGTCATGGCCGAGAACTGAATGCGCTCCTCTTCGGGCACGAACTGCAGCACCGCATCCATGAGCGAGCTCTTGCCGGCGGCCGAGCTCGACTGCACCACCACCGCCAGCGGCGATTCCGGATGCCGCGATACGGCGGCTAAATAACCGATGTGCTTGTTGGTCTCTTCGCCCACCAGGCCGCATTCGTCGAAGTCTTCGAGAATGCGCTCCATCAGGCGCGGGGCTTTCAGCCAGCGCAGGGCTTCTTCGCGCTCGCCGTCGCTCATGCGCGTTTCCGGCCGCGCGGGTTCGAGCGCTTTGCGGATCGCCTCCTGCCGCAGTTGTTCCAGCTTGAGCAGCACGCGGCCGAGGTCCTTGCGGACCGCCTCTTCGGCGATGCCCAGCTCGTCGGCGGCCTGTTTGATAAATGCGGCCCGCTGCCGCGCCGTGTAGAGATCGAGGCTGTCAACATGAAACGCATCGCCGCGCGAGACGAGCACGTTCACCTTCATCAGTTCGTGCGAGAGATTCTTCGCCAGACCGCGGATGCGGTAGCGCCGGTCGCCCTGCTCGATCGCGACTTCGTCGCCCTCGGTCTTCGCTTCAGGTTCGGCGGCCAAGGAAATAACAGGTTGCGGCTCTTCGGTCTTTATCAGCCACTGCGCGCTGTTCAGCAGTACCACCAGGCTCTGCGGCGCCGACGTCACCTTCAGCGCGTATTCGTTGGCGTCCATGCCCTTCGGAAACAGCACGCGATGCGAGCCGATGCCCGACTTCGCCAGTTCTTTCCTTCAGCCGCGCGGCTGCCGCGTCTCCCGCTTCGTCGCGGTCGTAGGCGATCCACACGTTGCGAATGCCGTGCCTCGCGAAGGCCTCTTTGTGATCGTCGGTGAAGCCGTTCACGCCATAGGCCGCGGTCACATTGCGAAAGCCCGCGCACCAGAACGTCAGCGCATCGACGATCGACTCGCACAGGATGATCTCCTTCGATGCCGCGAGCGCTTCCTCGTTCCACACGCCGCGGTGCGGGCCGGGCAGATACAGATGCACGGCGTGCCTTCGCGCAGGCCCGGCGTGATCTTGCGGCCATACATGCCGAGCACTTCGCCATCGAGCGAAAAGATCGGGAACACGACCGAGCCGTTCATGTGCTCGTGTCCGCTCTCGGCGCGCAGGATGCCGAGCCGCTGCAGACGCCCGCGCAGATCGGCTCCGGCTTTGCGGTTTTTGTCCGGCAGCGTGAGGCCGAGCTTGCGATTGGCGAAGCCCAGTTTGAAGCGATCGACGATCTCCGGATGCGTGAGGCCGCGCGATTCGAGATAGCGCAGCGCTTCGGGCGAGTTCTTCAGCGTCTCGTGATAGAAGCCGACCACATCGCGCAAGGTCTGCCGGTCGTCCGCGTCCGGCGCGATCGGCGATTCCAGCTTTGCCGTGGTGCCTTTGCGAACGACATGGGCTGGTTTTCCCGATAAGCCGGCTGCTAGCCGAAGTTGGTCACGAATGGGGTTAAAATTTGGCTAACCCTTTCAGAATCAGTTCAGGCGATCGCCGAGTCTACACTACATTCGCGATTGAACTGGAAGTTTAGGCAGGGTGATGCCGAGTTGGTGGAGGAGAGATTTCTGTTCCGGCGTCGGCTCGGTGATCCGGCGCAGACGGATCTCACGACCATCGGTGGTGGGAAGAACGATGTCGGCGCTTTGCATGGTGGAAAGCAGCGCAATAGCTTTCATCGGCGACAAAGGCTCGGCATTATCGACTCCGCTCTGGGACGGCTTG
>JASHSD010000824.1 GCA_030036985.1 Bryobacteraceae bacterium | reverse complement strand
CCGCACTATGCGTCCGGATCTCGCGACCATCGTCGTGATCGGCGACGTGACCGAGGCGGAAGCCAAGCCGGTGATCGAGAAGTGGTTTGGCGGATGGAGAGCGAGCGGGCCCAAACCGGATACCGTCCTGCCGGCGATCCCGCGTAATAAACCCTCGGCCGCGACGGTGCCCGATCCGACTTCGCTCCAGGACACGGTGACGGTCGCGGAGGCGCTGGAGATCAATCGATACAGTCCGGATTACTATCCGCTGACGCTGGGAAACAACGTGCTGGGCGGCGGTTTCTATGCCACCCGGCTCTATCGCGATCTGCGCGAAAAGACGGGATACGTTTACAACGTGAATGTGCAGCTGCAGGCCTCGCGCACGCGGGCGGTTTACCAGGTGGTCTATGGGTGCGATCCCGCGAATACGTCGAAAGCTCTGGGCCTGGTGATGCGCGATCTCTCGGAGATGCAGACCATGGAGGTGAGTCCCGCCGAGCTGCAGCAGGCGAAGGCGCTGGTGCTGCGGCAGATTCCTTTGCGGGAAGCCAGCGAAAACGCCGTCGGCGGCGGGTACCTGGCCAGAGCGCAGATGGATCTGCCTCTGGACGAGCCGTTCCAGGCGGCGAAGAAGTATTACGCCATGACCGCGGCCGACGTGCGCGATGCGTTCCGCAGGAACATCCGCGCGGATGATCTTGTCGAAGTGGTGCGCGGCCCGGCTGCGAAGTAAAACCGCGCGTTTCTTTGGCTCGATCGTGGCGCAGACTCTCAGTCTGCCGTGCCCGGACTCCTCCGGGCACTTGTGATGGGGCGAAGCATGCGTCCCGATGAGTCGGGACGCGGCACGCACGAGTGCGCGCGCCACAGTGCGCGGCTCGGCTGCGAAGTAAAAACTTCAATCGATTGGCAGCGCAACTGCTCGGAAAGGCGAATTAATCCTTTAAGCAGGAAAATCCTGCCTTGTCCAACAGACGCGATGACGATGAAGAACGATCTCATAACCACGCGGGAAGAACCGGCGATTGACGGCAAATACAAATTGGGCGCGATCGTGAAACGCTCGATCGCGAGCACTGTTTACGAGACGGAGTTCGAGGAGGACGCGGGCGTTCGGCGGCCCGCCGTTATAAAAATTTGCGAGCGGGACGCGGTGACACAGTGGAGCCAGGCGATGGGGCTTTCGCATCCGAACCTGTTGCGGCTGTATGCGGCGGGAACTTCGGTTGTGGACGGACGCAAGGTCGCATGGGTGGTGATGGAACGAGCCGACGAATCGTTGGCCGGCGTTCTGGCCGAAAGAGCGCTCACCGAAGACGAAGTGCGCGAGATGCTTCTGCCGATCGTCTCGGCATTGCGCTACCTGCATAAGAGCGGTTACGCGCATGGCGCGCTCAAGCCTTCGAATGTTTTCGCCGTTCGCGATCAGCTGAAGCTGACGACCGACAACGCCGTGCAGGTTGCGGATGGCGGCGCGGCGGAAGAGGACATGCGGGCGTTGGGATTGTTGATCGTGTCGGCGCTGAGATCGAACGCGGCCTCCATCTCAGTTTCTTCGGCGGGATCTTTCACCGACATTGTCGAGCATTGCCTCGAGCCCGATCCGGCGAAGCGTTGGACCGCGGATCTGGTGTCGGCGCGGCTGAACGGCCAGGGGGATGCGCCTCAATTTGCGCCGGCGCCGGAGATCGAGCCGGCGGTGGCTGCCGAGGCAGTTGAAGAAGAGCCGCCCGCGCAAAGCTTCCCGAAGTGGATCGTCGCAGGCCTGGCCGCGCTGGTGCTGGTCATTCTGCTGTGGGCAGTTGTGCGAAAGGGAGATTCGCCGCCTGCAACGCCCGTGCCGGCTCCGGTGGTCGTGCACCAGGCGCCGCCGGTTGCCGCACCCGCTCCGATCGCTCCTTCGGTTCCACACGCCGTCGGACGAAAGGCGGGCGGATGGTCGGTGATCGTGGCGGCATATCGTTCGCAGACGGCGGCTGAGAAGCGAATGCGCTCGATGGCTTCAAAATGGCGCGGCTTTCACGTCAGCATCCTGCAGCGGAAGAACGAAAGAGCGCCGTATCTGATCGTGCTGGGGGAGAATTTGTCGGAGAATGAAGCCGAGTCGCTGCGGCAACGAGCGGTGCGGGCGGGCTTGCCGCATGATACTTACATTAAGAAGTTGACGTAGCACAGGCTTCAGCCTGTGAAGGTCGGGCTTCGCCCGGCGGACACAGACTGAAGTCTGTGCCACCATTCTGCCGGCCATGAACAATGTAGAAACTCAAGGCACAGGCTTCAGCCTGTGGTTTTTGCGCTGGAGTACGGCCGCAGTTCTGGTTCCCTGACCAGACCGGCCTTCACGGGATTGCGTTCGATATAGCGCCGAACCTTCTCGAACTGGTCGGGATGGCGGATCCAGTGGTCGAAGGATTCGTCCTGCCAGAAGACCTGGCCCGTTCGGCCGAGCAGAAGATTCGCCTGCCTCGCGGATCTTCCTTTCATGGTGCGGGTGATCGCGGACAGGTCGATCCCGGGCGTCAGAAGGACGTGAACGTGATTTGGCATTACGACATATGCGTGCATCTCATAAGTAATGCCGTCGCCTTCGAGCAGGTGATTCACTACGCACTGCGCGACTTCGGGGTGTTTGAGCCAACGCGGTCCTTCGGTCGCCAGATCCAGAATCCGATCGGTGCGCACGAACGCATGCCCTGGATCTCCGTGACGAAGTAAGCAGGGGAAAGTTCCGGCGAGACGCCACGTCACGAACATCGTTGCTCCCCGCGGATACCAGTGAGGTAGATTTCTCCAGTGCATCCACTGAGGAGGTTGTGGGAACAGAGGAATTTCTCAGCGCGGAGGAAAAAAGAAAAACACAGGCTGAAGCCTGTGCTACTTATTTTTTCTACTGCGCGACGGGTTCGGGTAAGCGGGCTGCCGGCGTGGATCGGCGCCAGATGCGGATGCGTCCCATTCGCTGCGCCGCGCCTTCCAGATACAGATAAATCACCGGCGTGATGTAGAGGGTGATGAACTGCGAGAACAGCAACCCTCCCACCACGGCGAGGCCGAGCGGCTGCCGCGCGTCGGCACCCGCTCCCGTGCCGAGAGCGATCGGCAATGTCCCGAACAACGCCGCGACGGTTGTCATCATAATCGGGCGGAAACGCAGGATGCAGCCCGAATGGATCGCTTCGAGCGCGCTCTTGCCTTCCACCCGCTGCGCTTCGATGGCGAAATCGATCATCATGATCGCGTTCTTCTTCACGACGCCGAACAGCATGATCAGCCCCACGAACGCGTAGAGGTCGAGTTCCTTATGAAAGATCTTCAGCGTTAACAGCGCGCCGAAAACCGCCGAAGGCAACCCCGACAAAATCGTGATCGGATGGATGAAGCTCTCATAAAGCATCCCCAGCACCATGTAGATCACCAGAATCGCGACGATCAGCAGAATCGAAAGCCCCTTGAACGATTGCTGGAACGCCTGCACCGTGCCCTGATAAACGGGCGTGAGCGTCGGCGGCATGCGCAGGTCGCGAATGATGCCGTCGATGGCGTTCGCGGCGTCGCCCAGCGCGAAGCCGGGCCGCAGGTTGAACGAAATCGTCGAAGCGGGCAGCTGGCCGAAGTGATTCACGCTCAACGGGCCAACCGACCGCTCAAGCTTCACCACCGAATCGAGCGGCACGAGAACGCCTTTGGCGGATCGGATGTAGAGCTTCGACAGCGCCTCCGGGCTGCGCTGGTATTGCGGCTCCACTTCGAGAATCACCTGATATTCGTTGGACGGCGTATAGATGGTCGAAGCCTGGCGCGTGCCGTAAGCGGTGAAGAGCGCGTTCTGGATCTGATCGGGCGTTACGCCCAGCGTCTCGGCGCGATCGCGGTCGATATTCACGTTGATCTGCGGGCTGGCGATCTGGAGGTCGCTCGTTACGTTCAATAAGCCGGGCAGCGTCCGCATTTTTTCGAGCAGGATCGGCACCCAGTGATAGATTTCGTTCTGATCCGCGTCTTCGAGCGTCAGCTGGTAGGGGCTCTGCGTATTGTTCCCGCCGATCTGGATGGGTGGTGGATTCTGTAGAAACGCCAGAATACCGGGAACGGAAAGAAGCTTTGGCTGCTGTTCCTGGAGAATCTGGTCGGCGGTCAGTTTGCGATCCTTGCGGTCCTTCAGCAATTCGAATATCTGACCCGAATTTCCGGCGTTCACGAAGGCAAAAACGCTGCCTACATTGGGGTCGTGCTGGAGGACGTTCTTGACGGCCCAGACGTGGTCCGCCATCGCATCGAAGGAAACGTCCTGGCCGCCGAGCGCCATGCCGTTCAGGACGCCGCTGTCGGTGCTGGGGAGAAAGCCCTTCGGCATCCCCATGAAGAGCCAGACGCTGGCGCCCAACAGACCGAAGGCCAGAATCAGGGTCGAAAAACGATGCCTGAGCACGAACGTCAAAGATCGCTCGTAAGCGTAGTTCATCCCCTGGAAACAGCTTTCAAAAACGTTATAGAGGAAGTTGTGCCGCCGGCCGTGGCTGGATGTCAGGAACAAGCTGCCGAGCATCGGCGTGAGCGTTAGCGAGACGAATCCGGATACCAGAATTGCGACCGCGATGGTGACCGCGAACTCATGCAGCAGACGGCCCACGATTCCGCCCATGAAGAGCACGGGAATGAAGACGCTGACCAGAGATATGGTCATCGAAACGATGGTGAACCCGATCTCGCGCGAGCCGTGGCGCGCCGCTTCCATGCGGGTCTCGCCCAGCTCCATGTGGCGCACGATGTTCTCCAGCATCACAATGGCATCGTCGACAACAAATCCCACCGACAGCGTCAGCGCCATCAACGAAAGATTGTCGAGGCTGTAGCCGAGGAGATACATGACGGCGAATGTGCCGACGATAGAAAGCGGCACCGCCACGCCGGGAATGAGAGTGGCGGAGATGTTTCGCAGGAACAGGAAAATCACCATCACCACCAGACAGACCGTGAGCATCAGGGTGAATTTCACGTCGTTGATGGAATTGCGGATGTCCTCGGAGCGATCGTAGATTACGCTCATCTTGATGGACGGCGGAATGGCGGCGCGGAAGCTGGGAAGCAGCTTGCGGACGCCGTCGACCACATCGACGGTATTCGTGCCGGGCTGGCGATTGATCGCCAGAATGATGGTGCGCGAATCGTTCAGCCAGGCCGCGACCTTGTTGTTCTCGACATCGTCGAGCACTCGGCCCAGCTCATCGAGGCGCACAGGATTGCCGTTCCTGTAGGCCACGATCATGCGCCTGAACTGCGCGGCGTTGGTCAGCTGGCCGGAGGATTCGATGGTGAAGGCCTGCTTCGAGCCGTAGAGTTTTCCGGTGGGCAGGTTGGTGTTGTTCTCGTTGATCGCCGCCTGCACGTCGTCCACGCCGATGCCGCGGCTGGCCAGTTTATCGGGATCGAGCTGAATGCGGACCGCGTACTTTTGTCCGCCGAAAACCTGCACCTGCGAAACGCCACTCACGGTCGAGATGCGCTGCGCCATCACGGTCTCGGCATATTCGTCGACGGTGTAAACAGGCAGCGTGTCTGAACTCACGCCCAGAAAGAAAATCGGCTGATCCGCCGGATTGACTTTGTTGTACGAGGGCGGACGCGGCATGTTCGGCGGCAGCAATCCGCCGGCTTTCGCGATCGCGGCTTCCACGTCCTGCGCGGCGGCGTCGATGTTGCGATCGAGGGAGAACTGGATGGTGATGCTCGTCGATCCAAGGCTGCTCGACGAATTCATCGAATCGATGCCGGCGATGGTCGAGAACTGGCGCTCGAGCGGCGTGGCCACGGACGCGGCCATGGTGTCCGGACTGGCGCCGGGAAGGTTGGCCGAGACCTGGATGGTCGGGTAATCCACGCTGGGCAGCGCGGCCACCGGCAGCGAGCGGTACGCGACGATGCCGAACAGCAGGATGCCGAGAGCCGTGAGCGTGGTGAAGATCGGTCGGCTGATGAAAAACTGGCAGATATTCATCAGGAGGCGCCCCCATTTTTATTCACGGCGTCGTCATTCACGGGCGACGGCTTCACGGACTGCACCACGCGCACGGGCGCGCCGGGAATGAGCCGCAATTGCCCGTCGGTTACGACGGTGTCGCCGGGCGCGACGCCGCTCTGCACCACGATCCGGTTATCCACGGCTTCGCCCAAACTGACATTTCGGTTGATGACCGTGCCGTCGGGTTTCACCACGAAAACGAACTGGCCCTGCTGGCCGGATTGCACCGCTTCGGAGGGAATCACGGTCACATCACGCAGCGTACGCAGGGTCATGACGACATTGATGAACTGGCCGGGCCAGAGCGCGCGATCCGGATTGGGAAATTCGGCCTTAAGCTTGATGGTGCCGGTGGTGTTGTCGACGGAGTTGTCGATGAAGTTGAGCGCGCCGGTGACGCGATGGTCGGGTGAAATTACGGCCGTCACCGGAAGCGGATGTTCCTTGCTGTAAGTGCGGATTTCGCCGAGCAGTTGTTCCGGCACGCTGAAGCTGATATCGACCGGCTGCATCTGATTGATGTTGACGAGGGCCGTGGTGTCGTTCGCCTTTACCAGATTTCCGGCCTGCACCAACAATGCGCCGGCGCGGCCCTCGATGGGCGATTTGATGTAGCAGTAGGACAGGTTGAGTTTCGCCGTTTCGAGCGCGGCCCGGTCGACGTTCAGCGTGGCTTTGGCGCTGTTGATGGCGGCATCGTCTGCGCGAAGCGATTCGGTCTGCGTGTTGTATGTGGTCTGATACGTGGAGTTCTGATCTTTCGAGATCAGGCCGTCCTTCGCCAGCGCGGCGTATCGCTCCGCCTGCTCCCTGGCGTTGGCCGTCTGCACGGTGTCGCGGGCGAGATTGGCCTGCGCCTGGGCGATCAGCGCTTCGTCTTTGACGACGGCAGCCTGCGCCTGATCGATCGCCTGCTGATACGGCCGGGGATCGATTTCAAACAACTGCTGGCCCTTGTGCACATCGTCGCCTTCCTTGAAGAGAACCTTGGTCAGTTCGCCGCCGATCTGCGCTTTCACGGCGATGACGGAAACGGCTTCCACCGCGCCGATCTGGCGCACCTCGACCGGAACGTCGCGCATTTCGGCCACGGCGACGCTCACCGGAGTGGGGGGCAAGCCGCCGCGCCCACCACGACCGCCTCGGCCGCCGGCGGCGGTCGGCGAGCCACTGCCGCAGGCAAGTTGGATAACGGCGAGGGCCGTAATGGCGCAGTACGCCCTCAGGGAAAATGGCACGGTTCGGAAAGCTCCTAAGCTTCTAAGCTACCGCAGTCTTGCGGGGGATATTAACCTGGTCTTCGCGGGACTGTCCCCCGGACTGCGGCGAAACGCCTTCGGCCGCCTGGTCGGGAATGGAACCGCGCTGATTTTACAGGCAAAGCCGGTCTGGGGATCGGCTGTGGGCGAGGGCACCCGCCCCCTCCGAGTCAATCCCGGCAGGAACTATGCCTTAAGGTCTGTCGCAGAATAACCCGTCCAAACCACTCCCTTACGGTCGTGGCTCAGAAGCCCATTCCGAGCCGCGCGCGTAAGCAAGCGGCTTTTCGCAAAAGGATTGGTTAATTGGCGACACGTCCTTATGAGGATACTAACCCGTGGCGCAGTTTTCCCGGTAGTTCACCAGTTCGATGCCCCGGCGTTCGATGGCCGCTCTCGTTTCGTCCGACACCAAAGCCGCCAATTCCACCTCGCGCTCCTCCTTCAACCGCGTTTTCGCATTGCGCAGTTCCGGCCCCAATTTTCCCGGATGGCACATGAATTCCGTGAGTCCTTCCGGCAGCCGATTGAGGGTTTCGATCAGATTTGGGCCGTGGAGCGTGCCCGTGATCTGGAATCCGGTGAAATGGTCGGTGGTCTTCAGTTCGGCCAGGGCGCGGGCGAACGTGGGACGCGTGATGCGCATGCCCAGCGCGAATGCGCTCTTCTCGATGCGCGCGCCGGTGTCGATGCCGAAATCGAAAGGCCGGCGCACCCAGTCGATGCGGAATTCGTGCGCGATCCGCGCGACAGCGTCCAGCACCGGCGGCAGCAGATGCGTGTGTTTGTGCGTGTCGAGGTGCGTGGGGCGGAGTCCGGTCCTGGCGATCTTCCACACCTGCGCGGTGAGTTCGTCATACACATTCAGCTCTCTCTTGAAAAGCGCGCGCAACAGTTCGGGCATAGTGGCGGGCAACTCGCACGCGGGGTCGAGAACGCTCCTGCCCTGCATCAGGACGAGATGGCAGCCCACGTCAAGCGATGGCGTTTCGCGCGCGAGGCGGACCGCGTGATCGAAGGCATCGCCATTCGCCATCAGCGTGGTTGCCGTCAGAATCCCGCGGCGATGCGCTTCCACGATGCCTTCGTTCACATCCCGCGTGAAACCGAAATCGTCGCCGTTAACGACCAGCCGTCTGCGGCCGGCCGTTACTTCCCCACGAGGTGTTTCAGATCCTTCTCGTTCTCGTTGCACGAATACTCGATGAGTTCAGTATCCACGAGCAGGTGCGGATTTTCCTTGACCGTCCATGGCTTCGTATACATTTTCGGGTCGTCCATGGTAATCTCGATCTCCATGTGTCCGAAATCCGGACGCCGGAACTTTTCGGTCAACTGCATCGCATCGGAAAGCGGATGGCCGTCGCTGTCGAGCCACGGCTTGCCGTTCAACCCGCGCGTTTCGACCACCAGCGTGTCGCCGTCCCAGTGGCCGATCGAATAGCCGTTCCACGCGGGCTGCATGTCCGCCGGGAAGGTGCGCCGGTCCGTGAAGATCTGGCGAAACGTGGTGCGCGATTCATAGAGAAACACAACCAAGCCGGGGCTCTGGAGGATCTTGTAGGGCGAGGTGATGGCGTCTTTGCGCGGCATGCCGGAAGGCAGGCAACGGGCGTCGGGATCCTCCTCCCCGTTGTTCTCGCGGCGCGTCTGGTAGATGGTGAAGGCTTCGGGGCGGAAGGGCACTTCGCCGGGTTTCAGATCGGCGGCGATGTTGAGGAGGTACTTGAGTCCGTTCGGCTCCCAAATGCCCTCGAGGCTGGGTTTGCCGTCGGCGGTTCGCGGCGTGGGGGCGTTCATGTTGGGTTCGCCGTTGGGAAGACGCGGGACGTTGGGGGTTTTGACGTCCCATTGCGCCGCCGCTGGCAGGCAGATCGCGCAGCACAGAAGCAAACCTGTTTTCATCACCGGAATTATATCGGTTTCGGCGGACTGGCGGGACAAGTGGAAAGAGAGGTGTCGCGCCACAGTGAAAAGTTCCTAATTGGCCAAAGTAGAAAGTTCCTCTTGACAGGCGTAAGCCGGAAGGATGGAACGGATCGAAATGAGCCAGGCGGAACGGGACAAACTGGAATGGCTGAAGCGGGCCAAAGATGGAGTGATCAGCCAGCGGGAGGCGGCGGAAAAGATAGGGGTGAGCGACCGCTGGGTGCGCAAGCTGCTGCGGCGGATGAAGCGGCAGGGCGACGCGGTGGTGGTGCACGGTCTGCGGGGGCGGACCTCGAACCGGCGGATTGATACGAAAATCCAGGGACGGGCCATCGAGGTTCTGAAGCAGCCCGAGTGGCACGACTTCGGGCCGACGTTCGCCAGCGAGCAGCTCGCGCAACGGCACGGCATCGGCGTGAGCGACGAGACTCTGCGTCGATGGATGATCGAAGCCGGGTTGTGGAAGCCGGGATCGCGGAAGGTTCAGGACATCCATTGCTGGAGACCGCGGCGGAGCGCGTTCGGCGAACTGGTGCAGTGGGACACCAGCGAACACGACTGGCTGGAGGGCCGAGGGCCGGTGCGTTACCTGGTGCGGCTCATCGACGACGCGACCAGCTGGAGCTGGGGGCGGTTTGTGGAGCGCGACGCGACCCCGCAGAATATGGCCGTGCTGTGGGAATATCCGGAGAAGAACGACCGCATGGTGGACGTCTACACCGATCGCGATTCGATGTTTGCCGTGGCGCCGGTTCGCGAAAGTGCGGATCGGCATGTGGAGAAGGATCGGCTGACTCAGATCGGACGCGGATTACGCGAGCTGGGAATCGGGTGGATCGCGGCGTACTCGCCGCAGGCCAAAGGGCGCATCGAACGCAGTTTTCTGACGGCTCAGGATCGTCTGGTGAAGCAACTGCGGCTGGCGCGCATCACGACTCTCGAAGGCGCCAATGCATTTCCGGAAAACGAATACTGGCCCGAATGGAATGCGCGCTTCGCCAGGCCTGTGGCGGATTTTCTCAATCACCATCGACCGCTGAACGAGCATCTCGATCTGGCGGCGATCCTGTGCCACGTCGAACAGCGCGTGATCGGCAACGACTATACATTCTCCTTCGCGGGGTGTCGTTATCAGATCGCCCGCGGCCAGGCTCAGGCGGGCATGGGCCATCAGCGCCTGCGCGTGGAACTCAGACTGGACGGCGAACTGAAGGCGCGTTATCAGGGACGCTATCTGCACATCACACTCTGCGGTGAGCGGATCGAAGCGCCGCCGCCCATTGCGCGCAAACCGGCCCGGAAAGATCACAACACGGGAGGTCGGAGTCACTGGATGGATGGTTTCTTCAATCGCCCCAGTCCACCGCTGTGGAAGATTATCGGTGATTGAGCGGGAAATTCGAATTCGGAAGACGCGCTTTTTTTAAGCCCAAAGCCTCCGCTCGGGAGTTTCACCAAAGCAATGGATCCCCGGCTCGAGCAGATCCCTCCAGGCGCTCCGGAAGTCACACGGGTTCTGCGTCACAGGAGGGATCCCGCCGATTGCTTCGGAGCCAACGCCGTCGCCTCGGCTTTGGGCAACCTCGCCAGGCGCGACCCCGGCGAGGCTGTGCGAACATTACCACGAGGTCTTTTCTGAGAACCTCAAAACCGGAACTTTCTACTTTGGCGGAAATAGGAACTGCTGGGTATCCGCTTGACTCAGGTGGCCCCAATATATAGGATGCGGGGTGATGACAGAAGAATACCCGCGAGATCTGATGGAACCGGAGGCGAACTTCGGTACTGAGGAAGCTTGTCGGGCATACCTGGCGCGACTGCGATGGCCAGAAGGCTTTCGTTGTCCGCGGTGCGGCGGCGGCCGGTCGTGGCCGGTCCGAGGAGTGCTGCTGGAGTGTACCGGTTGTGGCTGCCAAACTTCCGTGACCGCGGGAACAATCTTCCAGGACACCCGGACCCCGCTGCCGGTCTGGTTCCGCGCCATGTGGTGGGTGACCACACAGAAGAACGGCGCCAGCGCGCTGGGACTGCAACGAGTCCTCGGCCTCAAGAA
>JASHSD010000823.1 GCA_030036985.1 Bryobacteraceae bacterium | reverse complement strand
GCCCTTCGTGCTCAGATACCGGGTAAACGTCGGCACGAGCGCGGAGGACAGCGCGCCTTCCGCGAACAATTCGCGCGCCAGGTTGGGAATCCGGTAACCCAGAACATAGGCGTCGAACGTCGCGCCTGCGCCGAACAGCCAGCTGAGCACGCTCTCGCGCACCAGACCGGTGAGCCGGCTGGTCATCAATCCCGCCGAGATGATTCCGGCCGATTGCAGGAAGCCCTTCTGTGTATCCGGCCGGGGCTGCGGATCCGGCCGGGATTCGGAACTCACGATTCGACCCGGCGCAGGTCGACCTCGTCGAAGACTTCACGCGCTTGTTCGAGCGTGGCGAAATTCAGACCGGGCAGTTTCGCGGAAGCGCTGCCCGCGGCGACACCCCAGCGCAAGGCGTCCTCGAAGTCTTCGCTTTTGATAAACGAACAGACCAGCGCGGCGGCCATGGCATCGCCCGCGCCGATGGGCGAGATGGCATCGATGCGCGGCGGGGTGGCCTCCCAAAGTTCCTTGCTTTCGTTGGCTCCGATGGCGCCGCGGCTGCCGAGGGAGAGCACGACGGTCTGCGCGCCCATGGCCTGAATTCGGCGCGCGGCGGCGAGCGAATGCGAGCGCGTCAACAGCACGGTGTTGAGCAGGCGCTCCGCTTCCTGCTGGTTGGGCGTGACCACGGTCGGACCCGCTTCCACGCCCTGCGACAGCGCTTCGCCGTCCGTATCGAGAAGCGTGCGGACGCCTTTCTTCGCCGCGCGCGCGATCAACTGCGCATAGAAATCGGCCGGCACGCCCGGCGGCAGGCTGCCGCACAGCATCAGCCAGGATGCGCGCCCGAGTTGCGCTTCCACCGTTCCCTGCATGCTCGAAATCTCGCCGCGGTCGAGACGCGGACCGATTTCGTTCAGCTTCACGGTCAGGCCGTGGCGATCGGTAATGGTGAGGTTGAGGCGAATGTCATGCCGGATGGGAACCGTGGCCACGGGAAATCCGCAATCCTGCATGGACTGCTCGAAGCGCGCGCCGCGATCACCGCCCGAAGGAAATATGGCCAGCGTCTCGCCGCCGAAAGAGTGAATGACGCGGGCGGCATTGATGCCGCGCCCGCCGGGGGAATCCTTGCTGGAGAGAATGTAGGCCCGGTCGTCGAACGCGAGCCGGTCCACGGCGATGGTCCGGTCGATCGCCGGGTTCATGGTCAGGGTGACGATCAACTATTCATGGTGGCACAGCGGGTTATGGAATCGGCTGGATTCGGCCATCGGCAAACAATCGATAACGCAGGCCGCGCCACTCCACTTCGCGGCCTCCGATCCCCGCCAGCCAGACTGCCAGCCCGAACAGATCGCGCAGGGGAACCAGCGCGAGGCCCGACAGGTTTCCATAGCCGAGCGCGAGCATCCCGGCGGCCGCGGCGAGCAATCGCGCGGCCAGGCCGCCCAGCGCGATCCGCCAATGTCCCAACGCCGCGGCCACTATGCACCAGAACGTCGCCTGAGTCACAAGGTAGCCGAAATAGCCCGCGGGACGCGAGGTCCGGATGGTTCTCGACCAGCGCAGCTGATGCTTCCACACGTCTCGCCACGTGCCCGCGCCGAGGCCGGTTTCCACCACCACATCCGACAGCACGACGCGCTTTCCCAAACGGGCGATGCGCGCGCCGAGATGGTAATCGTCGGCGAGATAATCCCGCAGCGCGGCGAATCCGCCGATCGCGCGCAGGTCCGCGGCGCGAAACGCCATGGTGGCGCCAAGCGCGAATCCGCTCGCGGAGAGCAGCCGGGCCACTAAAACGCTCGGTGCGAATTCGGTGGCGATTCCGAGCGCTTCAGCCTTCGAAGCGAAGGAAGAAGCGCGCGCGCGATAGAGACACGTGACCAGCCCCGCGCGATTGTCCCCCAGCGGACCGACGACCCGGCTCAGATAATCCGGCGGAACGAGAATGTCGCCATCGTTGACAAGCAGAACGTCAAATTGAGCATGGCGCGCGAGGATTTCGAGCGAGCCGGCCTTCCCGTTCGGCGCATCGTTCGTCGTGTCGATCACGCGAATGGGAACGGCGGGGAACTCCAGCCGCAGCCGGTCGATCTCGGCCCGCGCCGGATCGTTGGCGAGCGCCGTCCCGAAGACCAATTCGAATTGCGGATAATTCTGCAGCGCATGCGACTGAATGGCTTCGTGGAAACGATCGTCCAGCCCGCGCACCGGCTTCAGAATCGAAACCGGCGGTCTGAAATCGGGAACGTCGCCATGGCGCCGGAAGCGCAACGCGCCCACGATCGCCAGCAGATTGTAAGCGATCCCGCAGACAACCAGAACGACGGCGATCACTGGGTTATGAAAAAAACGCCGATCAGGATCAGGCCCATGCCGATCCAGCGGCGCCAGTCCACTTTCTCCCTCAACAGCGCCTTGGCCAGGAACGTTTCGGGGATGAACGCCGCGGCCGACATGGGCACCGCGAAGCTCATCGGCGTAATCGAAACCAGCTTCATGAAGGAGAAAAACGACACGGCCATGGCGCAGGTCGAAATGACTACCCAGGAATTCCGCGCAATCATGCCCATCGCTTTGCCGATCGCGCCTGGCCGGAAATCGCGAATTTCGCCGTGCTGCCGCATGCCGAGCGACCGGAAAACGTCGCCCACCGTGGTCGAGCCGATCACCATCAGCACCAGGAACCACTTCATACGCGCGTGCTCCCTTTGGTGCGCCCGACGAGCGTCACGCCCGCGGTAACCAGCACGATGCCGATCCATCGGTAGGGCGATACGAACTCGCCCAACAGCAATCTTGCCGCGAACGCCGTCACTACGTAGCTGAGCGCCGTCACGGGCATAACGTAGCTCAGGTCGGCCCAGCTCAGCAAGGCCATGTGGGTGAGCGTCCAGAGAATCAGCAGCGCGACGCCGATCGCGACCCAGGGATGAAACAGCGCGGCAATCAGGCCGAAGGGTGAATTGCCGATATCGCCCAACTGATGCATGCCCTTCGTCAGCGCGGAATTACCCGCCACATTGCTCAGAATGGTGAGGACCGCGAAAAGCCGCGTCTTCGCGCGGAGGTCCGGCGCCGCGACCGCGACCGGCCCCTCCAGGACGCTAATCTCCGGCATTCGCCGAAACCGTCTGCTGTCTCCGGCGCGAAATGAACTTCTTTCGGCGCGTGCGCAGCGCCAGATATTCGCGCGCTTCCTTGGCCAGACGCTTGCGGTCGTGTGAATTGAAGATGACCTTGCGGACCATGCGCCAGATCACGCGCGGTCGGAAGTAATATTCGCTGTAGAAACGTTCGACCCAGTCCATCAGCTCGGCTTCGTCGAGATTTTCGTAGACCACCTTCGGCAGCTGATTGCCGTGATCGTCCACGATGTTGCCGATAGAGATCAGGTTGTTCTTCTCGGCGTAATCGTAAAACTCCGTGCCGGGATAAGGATGGGCTATCGACACCTGGATGGTTTCGTTATCCAGACGCTTGGCGAAATCGATGGTCTTGCGGATGCTTTCGCGCGTCTCGCCGGG
>JASHSD010000822.1 GCA_030036985.1 Bryobacteraceae bacterium | reverse complement strand
GGATGGCTGGCAGGGCTACGCGGGACTGGGGAAGGCAGGTTACGATCACGAGATTACGCGCCGGGGAAAAGACCCGAGGCAAGCCGGCAAACTGCTGCCTCGAGTCCATCGGGTGATCTCGTTGCTGAAGCGTTGGCTCCTGGGCACCCATCAGGGCGGAATCAGCCATCCGCACTTGGAGTACTACCTGGATGAGTGGAACATAAAGGGATTGTCGAACTGGCGGCGATTTTTTCGTTCTTGACCCGATCGCTATCAACATCTTCGGTCGTGGGACAAACGTGCGCCGGCGTTCGACTGGTGGTCGACGCAGGAAAAATGATGTCCAGAAATGCCGTTCTGAGCCCTTATCTGTATAGGCACTTTTTTATGAAACATCCCGGGAACACGTCACGAAATGCCAGAGCCGCGGTACGGCTTACGGCCACAGAACAACGTCAGATCGAGGAGGCGGCGCATACGAGGGGCTACGCCAATGCCAGTGCATTTATTCGCGCGGCGATCCGGAATGAACTCGACGGCCGGGCTGAACTCACCGGCGCCGACGAGCGCATGGGAGCGGGTTTTGACCGGGTTTCAAAGGACATCTTCCGGGTTTGCCGGGGACAGCAGGCGCTATACGCGTTGGTGGATTCTCTGGTCAAAACGGTTCTGACCTGCGTGCCGGAACCACCGCCTGATCAGGCGGTGGCCCGCGCGAAGGAGCGTTACGACCGGCTCGTCAAGAACGCCGGCCAGTCGATGTCGGGCGATGCTCGCGCCGCCATGCAGGATCTTCTCGGCCATGTCGCGAACTGATGACGGAAGAGAGTTCAGGCTTCGGCCCCCGAAGCCCCGCGTCACGCGGCACGAAGGGGCAGCCTGGTCGAGCGGGTTCAAGCTGCTCATGCACTACGCACGCAGCAGCCGAAAGGCAGGCAACCGCGGCGCCGGCGGAAAGGGGCGAGGCAGTCGTCCGTACCATCAGCGCTGCGCGGTTCGGGTGACCTATCTCAGGAACAAGGGGCGGGGGCACTGGAAAGCACATGGGCGCTATCTGGAGCGCGAGAGCGCCACACTTGAGAACGAGATGCAAGGCGTTGGGTTCGACCAGGAAAACGGCGTTGACATCGCCCGACGCCTTGCTGGCTGGCAAGCGGCGGGCGATTACCAGATGTGGAAACTGATCATCTCGCCGGAATTTGGCGATCGGGTCGACCTGTCCGGCCTGACGCGCGGCGTGATCGAACGCATGGAAAAGGATCTCGGGACCAGGTTGGAATGGGCGGCGGTGGAGCATCACAACACGGAGCATCCTCACGTTCACGTTGTTGTCAGAGGCGTGAGAGACGACGGCGAAGTGCTGCGCATGAGCCGCGAATACGTGCAGCGCGGAATTCGAGCGATCGCCGAGGACTTGTGTACCCGTCAACTCGGTTATCGCACCGAAATCGACGCCGCCGACGCGGAGCACCGCGAAATAAGCGAGAAGCGGTTCACCTCGCTCGACCGGCGAGTCTTGAATGATGCGCACCGAACAGATCGGAGTATCGAGCCGAGACACTTCGTGGTGATCCGAAATCCCGTACAAGCGGGTTTGACCGAAGCGTCACGTCTGCGGACGAAGCGTGAGGTCGAGCGTCTCGCGGTGCTGCGGAGCATGGGTCTGGCGCAACCGGACGGTCCAAACCGTTGGCGCGTGCGCCGCGACTTCGACCAGATCCTTCGTGCGATGCAGAAGGCGGCTGACAGGCAGAGGACGCTGGCGGCGCACGGAGCTTTGATGTCAGACGAGCGCCTGCAGATCGAAGTGCTCGACATGAGGCAGCTCACATCCGTCGAGGGACGCGTGCTCATTCATGGCGAGGACGAACAAAACGGTCGCAGTTACCTGATGCTGGAAGGAACGGCAGGGATCGTCCATTTCATTCACTACACGCCGGAGATCGAGGAAGTCAGAAGCCGCGGCGAACTCCGCACCAATTCGTTCGTCAGGCTGAGGAAGCGATTCAACGACGGCAAACCGGACGTGGAAATCACCGATTTCGGCGGTGCAAATGATCTGTTGAACAACCGCCGCCTGCTGGCAGAGAAAGCTCGCGATCTGATCGATCGAGGGGTGATTCCTACAGACGACGGTTGGGGTGGCTGGCTTGGAAAATATCAAGTCGCTCTGAAGGACGCCGTCGCGGAAATAGATGACGATGTCATAAGGCAAGTACCGACGCCAAAGCGGGAGCGAAGCCGCGACCGGTCTCGGGGCCGGTGAAGTATACATACACAATATGTATGCCAAGTGGGCTGTCCCTGTGATGATGTGACCATTTGAAGTTTCCATACGCCGGCCAGTATATGGGAGGCTATGGAAGATTGAGGCAATTGACTGAAGCTGCGCGCGAGTGGTCCCGGTCGCGGACTCTGAAGACGCGGGACGTGTTCGTCACTTCGCTGATTTGGCTTTGGCTGACGGCAAGAGCTACACGCAGATCGAGGGAGAACTGAACACGTTTGAAGTGAACCCCTGGGGTGAGACACCGAGTTAAGGGGGTTGTCGCCGTTCGATGAGAAATCATTGCACGGCGGGGTTGATGTTGTCCACTCTGGTGATACCTGAGCGGAGGATAGGGCAACGCAGGGATGCGACCCGAGCGTCGACTCAGCGGCCGGAACGGCAGGGGCGGCGTCAGCCGCCCCATAAAGAGCAG
>JASHSD010000821.1 GCA_030036985.1 Bryobacteraceae bacterium | reverse complement strand
TTTTCGAGCATCAGCAGCATGCCGTAGTAGGCTTCGGGCGAACCGAGGCCATAGATGCAGCTGACGCTGGCCACGATGACGCAATCGCGGCGCTCGAAGAGGGATTTGGTGGCGGAGAGGCGCAGGCGGTCGAGTTCGTCGTTGATGGTGGCTTCTTTTTCGATATAGACGCCGCTAGACGGGATGTAAGCTTCCGGCTGGTAGTAGTCGTAATAGCTGACGAAATACTCGACGGCGTTCGACGGAAAGAACGTTCTGAACTCGTGATAGAGCTGCGCTGCGAGGGTTTTGTTGTGGGCCAGGACGAGCGAAGGCCGGCCGATTTTCTCGATCAGCTTGGCCATCGTGAAGGTCTTGCCGGAGCCGGTGACGCCGAGAAGAACCTGATGCTTTTCGCCGTCCTGGAGGCCGCGGGAAAGTTCCGCGATGGCGGTCTTCTGGTCCCCCTGCGGACTATAAGAAACGGCCAACTGGAAGGACATCGGATTCCAGTATAGGAGACGGCGGGCGGGACGGGCAGCGTTCGGAAGGTTCCCGCGCGTGGGCGACGGATTAATCGAAAATCGAGACCCTTTTCGCGGTAATTCCGCGCTAACATGAGTGAGTCCAAAGAACGGAGACAGCATATGGCTTACTGGATGATCAGCGATCGCAATCTGCCCGCGGATAAGCCGCAATCGCCCGCGAGTTTCGGCGACAACTGCGGCAGCCTGACCTTCTGGTGTTCCGATCAGGGGCCGGCAACCGACCCCACGAAATGGACACTAGTCGGGCGGAACGAGTTTCAGCAGCGACTGATCGCGGCGGCCGCAAATTTTCCGGCCATCGATCCGCGGACGGGTAACGCCGGGAATCAGAGACACGTTACGTTTTTCATCCATGGATACAACAACACGTGGGCCGCGGAGGCGGCATGCTATCAATCCATCTGCGATTCGCTTTTCAGCGGCCCGGATTCCCTGGGCGAGTGCATCATGTACGACTGGCCGTCGCTCGGCGATGTGCTGGGCTATCTGCCCGATCGCGAGCACGCGCGCAATTGCGCCAATCAGCTGGCCGACGTGCTCTCCGAGCTTTACGAATACATGCGGGCGCAGCAGATCGCCGCGCAGAAAGATCCCGCAAAGCGCTGCAATGCAAAGATTTCGATTATTGCGCACAGCATGGGGAATTATCTGCTGGAGAAAGCCATGGCGGTAGTCTGGACGCGCAAGAATCAGCCGCTGCTGATGAGCCTGATCGGGCAGCTGCTCATGGTCGCCGCGGATGTCGATAACGATCTGTTCAAGAGCGGCGAAACGGTGACGCAGTCCGACGGCGATGCGATCGCGAATCTGACGTATCGAGTCACCGCGCTTTACAGCGGGAAAGATCCGGTGCTGGGCGCGTCGGCGGGTCTGAAGCATTTCGGCAAACGCCGTCTGGGGCGCAGCGGAATCGACCACGATTATCCCGTGCCGGATAACGTTTGGGATGCGGATTGTTCGGCTTTCTTCAATGCGCAGACGGTGGAGGGGTATCCGGTATCGGTGCATTCGGCGTACTTTGTCGTACGCCAGACGATCGATCTCATGCGGGAGTTGCTGCGGGGTGTGGACCGGACGGTTCTGGTCAGCGAGGGACTGGTTCCCGCGCCCCTGGCGAAGGCGCAGGTGGTGTAGGACATGGCGACCACGACAAACCGACTCGTCACCTTTGCCGAACTGGAGCAAATGCCGGACACGGACGATCGCCGCTACGAGCTTCGCCACGGAGAACTGGTGCCTCCGACCGCCCATTGGCATGTTCAGACACAACTGTGCCTGCGAGACCTGCTGGAAGCTGCCGCCCACGACAAGGGCGTGGTTCTGACTGAATTTGGTTTCCGTACCCTGCCCGAATATGAATACCGCATTGCAGACGTGGTTTTCATCTCGCGGGAACGCTGGGATGCAATGCCCGAAAACGGCTATTTCGAGGGCGCGCCGGAGTTGGTCATCGAAGTCCTTCCGCGACGAAACACCGCCGCGGAGATGCGGGACAAACAACAACTCTGTCTCGAAAACGGGGCGAAGGAATTCTGGGTTGTGGATCGCCTATCGCGTCAGGTCGAGGTATCAACTGCCGACGGGCGCACGGTGATTTATAAATCCGGCCAGGAGATTCCGCTGCTGTTCGGCGGCGCCATCGCTGTCGACCAAATCTTCGGCGCCTGATTAGCCCCCGGTTGGCCGTGCGCTATGCTGCTGGATTGCCGAATCTGCTGCACCCTTCGTTGCGGAACGGCGCGGATGAATTCGCCCGCCAATTCGGCGCGGCGGAGCCGTTCCGCCACGTCGTCATCGACCGCTTCCTCGACCCGGACTTCTGTCAGGATCTGATCCGCGAGTTTCCGGGGTTCGACGCGAAATATGCGTTCAATGAGCGCGGCGAGCTCGGGGGAAAAGCCGCGATCCCGAACATCGCCCGCCTCGGACCGGCGTATCGGCGCTTCGACGGCCTGATGCGCGATCGCGCCTTTCTGGATCTCATGGGACACATTGCCGGGATCGATGCGCTGCTCTACGATCCCGACTATGTGGGCGGCGGCACGCACGAAAATCGGGCCGGACAGGAGCTCGATCTTCATATCGATTTCAACTACCATCCCAGGACCTTTCGGCATCGGCGCCTCAATCTGATCGTATTTCTGAATCCCGAATGGAACCCGGCATGGGGCGGTTGTCTCGAATTGCGGAAGGATCCATGGAGTCCCGCGAACGGTGAAATGAAACTCATCGTCCCGCTCGCCAATCGAGCGGTGCTGTTCGAAACGTCGGAACGTTCCTGGCACGGTTTCACCCGCATTGAACTGCCCGAAGAGAAGCGTGGTCTGTCGAGACGCTCCCTCGCCGTCTACTTCTACACTCGCAAGCGTCCGGCGAACGAAACCGCCCCGGCTCACGCGACCGTTTACATTCCGCGGCCAATCCCCGATTATGTCAAGCCCGGCTATACGCTGCGTCAGGAAGATGTGGATCTGCTGCGGAAGTTGATCGAACGCCGCAATATGCAGATACATTTTTTGTACGAGCGCGAGAAGGAGGTCAACGCCATGTTGACCCGAATCACGCGCTCGCCGTCCTTCATGTTGTCGCGGCTGTTGACCTGGCCCGCGCGCAAACTGCGGGACTGACACAGGCTCCTCTGGAAGATGGGGGGCGGGCGCCCTCGCCCGCAGCCGGTCCCCTGACCGGCTTGGTCTGGAAAATCAGCGCGGTTCCGTTAACCGACCAAGCCGGACGAAGGCGTCCGCCGCGGTCCGGGGGACCGCCCGCCAATCCGCCGCAGGAAACAACCCGCCTACACGCGGGGCTGATCAGCCCCCGAGTACTGATGCCCGCTGTGCGGATTTGGTGTTCGCCACGCCGGCTTTGTCGCGCTTCACGGCTGACCTCAGAAGCTCGCGAATCGCCAGGCCGCCCGTGACCAGCTGAGTCTTGATGACGCCGTCTGCGCCTACCAGGACGGCGGTCGGGGTGCTCGAGCAGTCGTATGCATGCGCGACCTCGTGCTCGTTTTGCAGCAGCACTTTCGAGGGATCGAATCCCTTCAGCTTTTGCATGTTTTCGCGCGCGGCGCCGCGGCTCACGACTACCACGTTCGGCAGGCCTGTCCAACCGGCGGTCCAGCGCGCCAGATTTGCGGCCATCGCCTCGCACGACTTGCACTGCGGGTTGGAGAAGATCAGCAGAACATCCCTGCCGCCCTCGCGCAGGGATTGCAGCGAGCGTTTTTCGCCGGTGGCGGTCGGCAGTTCGAATTCGGGGGCGTGCGAGCCGATGGGAAGACCGATATCGAGAGGATGAGCGGGCGCGGGACCATGTTGAGTCTGTGCGGCGACTTCAGGCTTAGGAGCCGGATGGGCGCGCGCGATCGGCGCGGGCGCTCTGGCCGGGACCGGCTCTTTTTCTTCTTTTTCTTCGTCGGAATCGTCAAAAAGAGAGAAGGGCAACGATGCGCCGGAATC
>JASHSD010000820.1 GCA_030036985.1 Bryobacteraceae bacterium | reverse complement strand
CGCGGCATGGGATCGCTCGGCGCCATGGCGGCCGGAAACACCGACCGTTATTCTCTCGACCCGACGCAAAAACTCGTGCCGGAAGGCATCGAAGGACGCGTGGCTTCGAAAGGCCCGCTCGCGGATCTGGTCTACCAGCTGGTGGGCGGGCTGAAAGCGGGCATGGGCTATTGCGGCTGCCGCACCGTCCAGCAACTGCAGTGCGAAGCCAGGTTTATCCGCGTTTCGCCGGCGGGGCTGCGCGAAGGCCACGTGCACGACGTCATCATCACCAAAGAAGCGCCGAATTACCGAATTGAATAAGGTGGCGTTCTTTTCGCTTGACCGCTGTCAGCCAACTGCTATACTCAGAACATAATTTTCGCCTTTTGTTCGCACCCTGAAGGAGCCTGTCATGGACGATAAAGAACGCGCGCGCGCACTGGAACAAACGCTGGGTCAGATCGAGAAGCAATTCGGTAAAGGCTCGATTCTGCGGCTCGGCGCGAAGGACGCCATCGTACCGGTCTCGGTGATTTCCAGCGGGTCGATCGCCATGGATTCCGCCCTCGGCACCGGCGGTTTCCCGCGCGGGCGCATCTGCGAAATCTACGGCCCGGAATCTTCCGGCAAAACCACTATCGCGCTCCAGGCCATCGCCGAATCGCAGAAGAAAGGCGGCATGGCCGCGTTCATCGACGTGGAACACGCGCTCGATCCGGTCTACGCGCGCAAGCTCGGGGTGGACGTCGATAACCTCCTCGTCTCGCAGCCCGACTACGGCGAGCAGGCGCTCGAAATCACGGGCGCGCTGATCGCTTCCGGATCGATCGACGTGCTGGTGGTGGATTCGGTCGCCGCGCTGGTGCCGAAGGCCGAGCTCGACGGCGAAATGGGCGATTCGCACATGGGTCTGCAGGCCCGCCTGATGTCGCAGGCGCTGCGCAAACTCACGGGCATTGTGTCGAAATCGAAAACGTGCCTGATCTTCATCAACCAGATCCGCGACAAGATCGGCGTGATGTTCGGCAGTCCGGAAACCACCACCGGCGGCCGGGCGCTGAAATTCTATTCCTCGGTGCGCATCGATATCCGGCGCATCGCCGCGATCAAGGACGGCGAGACCGTGGTCGGCAACCGCACCAAGGTCAAGGTGGTGAAGAACAAGCTGGCGTCGCCGTTCCGCGAAGCCGAGTTCGACATCGTGTATGGCGAGGGCATTTCGCGGGAAGGCGAGATGATCGATCTTGGCGTACAGCACAACGTGATCGAGAAGAGCGGCTCGTGGTTCAGCTATAAGGGCGAGCGGATCGGCCAGGGACGGGAGAACGCGCGCCAGTTCCTCAAGGACAACCAGGACATTCGCCAGGACATCGACACCGGGCTGCGCAAAGCGCTCGGATTGATCCGGCAGCCGGAGCCGGTGGCCAATGCGGCTTCGGCAAACGGCGCCCCGATACAGCAACAGCCCGGACCGAGACCCGCGCCGGCATTGGCTCCCCGCGCGCGACAATAGCGCTGCATGAAGACGAGCCTGCCATTGCCTGCCTTATTTTCGCAGGCATTCACAGCGTTCACCATCGAGTTCGACAACGAGTTCGAACACCAGGTTCCACACCGCACCACTTACCACGGATTCACACCCGGATTCCCACGGGCGCCGTGGCTCGTATCGATGGCCATGTGGATTCGGTACATGCGGCACATCCCGGTGGCCGACATCACTGCCGCTGAACTGCAATCGCAGATCGTTATCTCGAAGAAGGGACTGAAAACATGGCTCACGCGGTTGAGCAAATGGTGGGGGTATCTGGCGATCGAAGGCGCGATCGTCCGGCCCACTGCGGGCGGCCTGAGGGCGATTGAGGTCTGGCGCACTTTGACGCCCCTGATTGAAGCCCGATGGCGCGAGCGCTTCGGCGCGGAAACCATCGACACCCTCGAAGCGGCGCTCGGGAAGCTGGCGCCGCAGCTGGATCCGGCGCTGCCCCCGTACTTCGCCGTCCTCGAATATGAGGACGAAAAGGTGCGCGCCGCTCGCGCGCAACGCAAGCCTCGCGAACTGACGCTCCCGGAGTTGCTGGCCAAGGCTCTCCTCGCGTTCGCATCGGAGTTCGACAACGAGTCAATCGCGCCTTTGGCGGCATGCGCCAACATCCTGCGCGTCACAGGGGACGAAGGGGCGCGCGTGCGCGATCTGCCGCGGCTCACCAATCTGGCCGCGCTCGGAGTCGCCGACGCGATCCGTCTTCTCAAGTGGCGCCGCCTCGGCGCCGTTGCGACCGTATCCCGCGTAAAAATGCTCACGATAGCGTCCGCCGCGCGTCTGGCGCGCGATCGTTATCCGGATCTGGCAGCGCAGATCGAGAAGGACTGGCGGAAACGCTTCGGCGCCGAGACCGTGGCATCGCTCCGAACATCTCTGGAGGAACTCGCGGTCGGCCCGCTCCTGCGCAGTCTTGTGCCCTATCCCGATGGATGGCGCGCGTCTCTGCCATCAATCGACGGTCTGCCGCATTTTCCGATCATGTCGCACCGCGGCGGATTTCCGGACGGCAGCTGATCCCGATCAGCACGCCGGCAAGCCGGGGGCATTCCCTCTCAGAGCGGGACAGGGTCAGGCCGGGGATGCGTTTGAAGTCGCGGAGATTCACGGTACCCACGGCATAGCCGAGTCGAGCGCGCACGCCCCGATGATGAGATCGGCCAACGGAAGCACGATGCCTCTCGAAGCCTGCTCCGATCCGATCCGCGCGATAATCTCGCCGGTTCCTTCAGTGATCGGATGGACGGGAACGTGCGCCTTCAGTTCGTCGAGAAACTGCCGCCGCATCCGGCTCCGCTCCGGCGTGTGGGCACGGTAGATGCCGTGGGCGAGTTCCGCGACCGTCAACGGACAGATCACGATGATCACGTCACCGGCGGTTTCGCGGACCTTCCTGAGTGCCGGGGGAGTCGTGAGCTTTTGCCGCTCCGCTGCAATCAGGACGCTCGAATCGAGCATTACTCCCAGGACGGCGGATTCCATGGCTCGCGGTGGGATTTGATGCCTTCTTCTACGTCGCGCGCGAAGTCTTCATCGATGACGGCGTTCGCGCCGCCGGCTTCGAGCGCGGCGATGACCTCGGAAATTTTACGGCCCTTCACCACCGGAGACTTGATCACAGCAACGGGATGATGGTCCTGTTCGACGACGACCTCGACACCTTCCTGCACTCTGGCGAGCACAGCGTGGATATCGCGGGCAAGCTCGGCTTCTGTGATGCGCACTGTCATCCTGTGTTCAATCATAGCGGCTATTGCCGTGGCGGATTCCCGGACGGCAGCTGATTATGCTGATGTAGTGTCCAGGAAATAACCGGGCGGTTCTATGTGGTTCGGAAACGCGACTTCAGTCGCGTCTTTAAACGTGGCGCCCAAAACGCGACTGAAGTCGCGTGTCCGGTTATTTTGGCAGTGCAAACGCGTACAGAGAACTGCCGCCGCCTGTCACCACATACTGCCTGCCGTCCAGTTCGTAAGTGATCGGGCCGTTTCCGATTCTGCCGATATCCTCGTGCCACAGCGTCGAGCCATCGCTGGTGCGCAGCGCCATCAGGTTGCCGGTGACATCGCCGCTGAACGTCAGGCCGCTGTCCGTCGTGAGCACGCCGGCCGTGCCCGCGCCGTCGCCGATGGGATGATTCCAGACGATCTTTCCGGTCCGGTAATCGATCGCCCGCAGATAGGCTCTGCCCGCGATGCCGTAATCCGCGCCGGCCCATCCATAGGCGCCGTCCACCGATTTGAAGAAATAGATGCCGTAACCATCCTGCGCGCTCACGATAAACAAGCCCGTCTTCGGATCGAAGCTCGGCGGGCGGAAGTTGGTGGCGCCGCTCTCGTTGGGCGCGACCAGCACGCCGCTCTTCGACGGATATTTCGCGGGATCGGGAATCGGACGCCCCTCCGCATCGATGCCTTTGGCCCAGTTCACGGTGGCAAACGGGATGGTCAGCAGACTCTTGCCGTTTGTCCGGTCAAGCACGAAGAAGTAGCCGTTTCGCGACGCCTGCATCAGCAGCTTGCGCGGTTGTCCGTTGAAATCGGCATCCGCCAGCACGGGGACTTCGCTCGCATCCCAATCGTGCGTATCGTGCGGCGAGGCCTGAAAGCCCCACACCAGTTTGCCCGTGTCCGGATTCAACGCAACGATGCTGCACGTCCAGGGATTATTTCCTGGCCGCACCTCGCCATTCAGCACCGGCGTCGGATTCCCCGTGCCCACATAAACCAGATTGAGGCCGGGATCGTAAGTGCCGGTAGTCCACATCTGGCCGCCGGTCGCGCCGCCGCTCTTCGGTTCCGCGGCGCCGGGCGGAGGCGTGCTGTAGAAAATCCACTGCGTCTTCCCGGTGTCCGCGTCGATCGATTTCAACTGACCCGGCAGGTTGTCGAAATCGCCGGAAACGCCGACCAGCACGTGATTCCCGACGATCAGCGGGGCATTGGTCGACCAGTAACCCTTATTCGAATCGGCAATCACAATGTTCCACTTGATCTTCCCGTCTTTCGCATTCAGCGCGACCAGGTGACAGTCCGGTGTTGTCAGATAGACGGTGTCTTTGTATATAGCCGCGCCGCGATGGCCGATATGAAACGCGTTGTTCGGCGGATTCTCGTAATGCCAGATCCCGACGCCGGTGTGCGCGTCAACCGCCCAGATGTTATCCGGGGTGGTTATGTAGAGGATACCGTTCGCCAGAATCGGCGAGGCCTTGATCTGCTGGCGCCCGCCCATCTGGAATTGCCAGACCTGCTGAAGCTGCGCGACATTTTCCGGCGTAATTTCGCTGAGACCGGAATGCCGCCGGCCGGAGTAATCGCCGTGAAACGTCAGCCAGCTGTCGGCGGGGGGATGAACCAATTCCTTCGGATCGACGCCCTGCCCGAAAGCGGTCGCGGCGAGCCCGATAAGAATCGCGAGACACAAAAGAACGATCCTCATTTCAGCGTGTCCAGATAGGCGTAGACGTTGTGCATGTCCGCGTCGGTGTATTTCCCGAGCTGATCG
>JASHSD010000819.1 GCA_030036985.1 Bryobacteraceae bacterium | reverse complement strand
CTGCTGGTTCTGCTGCGCGATCAGATTTTCGCCACTGCCACCCGCGCTCCCGTTCTCAGTTTCGATGACTTCGCCACCCTCGGCGCACCACGC
This sequence comes from Bryobacteraceae bacterium, assembly GCA_030036985.1. Lineage (GTDB taxonomy): Bacteria > Acidobacteriota > Terriglobia > Bryobacterales > Bryobacteraceae > BOG-234. The sequence goes on along the minus strand of JASHSD010000819.1, from coordinate 5,038 downwards.
CCGAAGTCGCACAAATAACCGCTCGCCTCGGAAACCCTATGCACGCTTGCGGCCTGACAGGAAAAATCTCAGAATCCGGAAACTGAAACTGGCCAATCTCCAGGGGCGGGGCTTCAGTCGCGTCCCGGTAGAAACCTCCGCCCCATTGCCCAAAAAAATCTATCTTTCGTTCCCACAATTCCAACCGCTTACGCCCAACTACCCCATCCCGCCGCCACCCATCTGCTATGAAACCCCCAGGAGCAACTCCCACATATGTCGCCGGCCGAATCCCCCCGAACCTCGCACGCCACCGGACCCCGCACCCCCGAAGGCAAATGCAAATCCAGCCACAACGCGCTTCGCCACGGCCTCACCGGGCGTGTCGTCGTCATGCCTTGGGAAGACATGGACGCCTGGCGCGCCTTCTGCGACGAGCTCATGGCCGATCTCGCGCCCCGCACTCCCGCCGAGAAGCAATGCGCCCTGACCATCTGCGAGACCCACTGGCGCCTGAACCGCGTGCGCTCCATCGAGGAAGGCATGTTCGTCCTTGATCGCATCGAGGGGCGCCCCGAAATCGATCTCGGTCACCCCGAAGTCAACGCCGCCGTCATGGCCGCGCGTACTTTCCGCGACAACACCAAGGCCTTCGCCAACCTCACCCTTTACGAGCAGCGCCTGAACCGGGTCTTGAAGGAAGCCTGGAACCGTCTGCGCGAACTCCAGGCCGAACCCCTGCCCGTAAATCCCGACAGCCTTGCTGACTTACCGAGCCGCGCGCGTAAGCAAGCGGTGCGGCCCCCGACTGCCGACCCCGCGCCCCCCGCCCAGGCCGCTGCGACAGAGGAGTTCGTTTTTGCGAATGACCCGTTTCCCGACCCGGCCGACCCCGCGCCATCCGACCCCCAGCCGGGTGCGCAACATAACGGACTGAGCCGCGAGGGAGCGGCAGCCGGAATCGGATCAGTACCGAGCCGCGACCGCGAGGGAGCGGTCGCCGGAACTGGATCCATACCGAGCCGCGACCGCGAGGGAGCGGTCGCCGGGAGTCAGGCCGCGGTTCAGCCTGGCGCACTGCCCGACCCCCGCCGCCGCGCGCCAGGGTATATAAAGGTGTCCGGCAGCCATTATGACCAGAACCGCCCTTCTCGCCGCTCTGTCCCTCGCGCCCGCGCTCTCGTTCGCCCAGGTGAAGAACTTCGTCCCCGTCACCCAGGAGATGCTTCTCCATCCCAGCCCCGGCGACTGGCTCATGTACAGCCGCACCTACGACGCCCAGCGCTACAGCCCCTTGAAGCAGATCAATCGCGCCAACGTCGGCCAGCTCCGCATGGCGTGGTCACGCGGCTTTGGCCCCGGCACCACCGAAACCATTCCCATCGTTCATAACGGCGTGATCTACGTTGTCGCGCCCGGAGCCATCGTCGAAGCGCTCGACGGCGCCACGGGCGATCTCCTCTGGCAGTACAAGCGCAAGCTCCCCAACAAGGGCGTGGGCTCGTCGGCGCGCACGAAGGATCTTTCCATCTACCAGGACGTGGTCATCTACGCGGCGCCCGATGGCTACCTCGTCGGCCTCGATGCCCGCACCGGCGAAACCCGTTGGCAGACGCCCACTGGCGATGGCGCGAACACCTCCGGCACCATCGTCGTCGACGGCAAAGCCATCAGCGGCAAAGCCTGCGGCAAGACCCGCGACACCTGCTTCATCGCCGCTTACGACGCCCTCACCGGCAAAGAAGTCTGGAAGTTTTACAACGTGCCCGCGCCCGGCGAACCCGGCTCCGAGACTTGGGGCACGCCGTTTCTCGACACCAATCTCGCTTCGACCTGGGGCCTGCCCGGCACCTTCGATCCCGTCCGCAACCAGCTCTACTGGGGCATCGCCAATCCCATGCCGAACACGCGCCTGCAGCGCCACGGCGGCAATCCCGACGGCACTTCACGCACCAGCCCCGCCGACCTCTACAGCAACTCCACCATCTCGCTCAACCCCGACACCGGCAAACTCAACTGGTATTACCAGCACCTGCCCGCCGACGATTGGGATCAGGACTACACCCACGAACGCACCCTCGTACGTGTCGCCTACAACCCCAATCCGAAGTACGTGAAGTGGTTCAACCCCGACGTGAAGCGCGGCTCCATGCACGATGTCGCCGTGATGGTCGGCGAAGGCGGCGGCGTATTCGTGCTCGATCGCGACAAAGGCCAGTTCCTCTGGGCCACGCCCTTTCCTTACGACGATCCGAATTTCCTGATCTCGAACATCGACCCCAAAACGGGCCAGACCACCATCAACTGGAACCTCGTGAACAAGAAGCCCGGCGAGCGCCACACGATCTGCTTCTATAACACTCGCAGCTTCTGGCCCACGGCTTACCATCCAGGCGCGAACTCGCTCTACGTCCCCTATATCGATAACTGCCTCGACATGACATCGAAGTCCGACGCCGGACCCGAGAAACGCGTGCCCGTTCCGCAACCCGGCTCCGATCCGAACAAATTCACCGGCATCGGCAAAATCAATCTCTCGACCGGCGAAATCCTCCACTTCAACGAAGGCCGTTCGCCCAGCAACGGCGCCATGCTGACGACGGCGGGTGATCTGGTCTTCCATGGAGACATGAACCGCCGCTTCCGCGCCTTCGACGTTTATACCGGAAAGCAGCTGTGGGAAGGCATCGTCGGCGGACACGTCTCCGTCAGCACCATTTCCTACGCCGCGAACGGGAAGCAGTACATCGCCATCATGACCGGCGACGGCATGCTCGATGGCAGCCTGCTCGCGGAAACGCCGGAAATCAAGCCGCCCCGCGGCTCCAACGCCATCTACGTCTTCGCCCTCCCGTAGCGGCATTGGACACGCGACTTCATGGACACGCGACTTCATGGACACGCGACTTTAGTCGCGTCTGTGATTCTTGTGATACCTTAAGCCCGATGCGAATTCTCACTCTCCTGGCGACGACGGCCCTAACGGCGGCCTCTCTATGCGCGCAGCTTGCGCCGCCGAACGCCGCCGGCGTATCGCTGGGCCACATCCACTTCATCGTCACCAACCCCGACGCGACGAAGAAAGCCTGGGTCGATGTCTTCGGCGCCACGCCCGAAAAATCCGGCGCGCTCGACATGCTCAAGATCCCCGGCATCTTCCTCATCGTCAGCAAAGCCAACGCGCCGACCGGCGGACCCTCGATGGCTTCGGTCGTTCACCACATCGGCGTCTCGGTGAAAGACTACGCCGCCACCAAGGCCAAAGCTGACGCCGAGGGCCTGCCGTGGCGCGAATTAACCAAGGACGTTCAGGCCTTCGTCACCTTCCCCGAAGGCGTCACCGTCGAAGTCATGGAGAACAAGGACCAGGCCGCTCCCGTGATGTTCCACCACATCCACGAATCCGTCACCGACCCGGCCACTGCCCGCGCCTGGTACGTCAAGGAATTCGGCGCGGCCGAAGGACAGCGCCGCGGACCCTCCGCCATGTTCCCCGGCGGCGAAATCGACTTCATGCGCGCCCAACTCCCGGCCGCCCACACCAAAGGCCGCTCGCTCGATCACATCGGCTTCGAAGTGAAAGACCTCGCCGCAACCCTGAAAAAACTGAACGACGACGGCGTCGCCATTGACATGCCCCTGCGCGACATGACCAAACAACTAGGCCTCAAAATCGCCTTCATCACCGACCCCAACGGAACCCGGATCGAACTGACCGAAGGTCTGATCTCCAAGTAATCGGATCGTGGCGCAGACGCTCGCGTCTGCAGCGGCGGCACTCATGCCGCCGTTTTCGTTCGACGGGAAGCGGATCACCGAACCCAGCCGGGCATCACATACGAATAAAACACCACCAACAGCCCGATCAGAATCGCCAGAAAAATGCTGTGGCGCAGCGTGAACCGGAACAGCCGCCCTTCCTCCGACCGCGCCATCCCGGTCGCCGCCGCGGCCACCGCGATGCTCTGCAGGCTGATCATCTTGCCCACTACGCCGCCGCCCGAATTCGCCGCGGCCATCAGCACCTGATTCAACCCGAGCTTGTTCGCCGTCACCACCTGCAGCGACCCGAACAGCGCATTCGCCGAAGTATCGCTGCCCGTCAGGAACACCCCCAGCCATCCCAGCAGCGGGCTGAAGAACGGGAAAGCCGCGCCCGTCCCCGCTATGATCAGACCCAGCGTGCTCGTCGCGCCGGAATAATTCATCAGATACGCCAGAGCCACCACGCTCGAAATCGTCAGCAGCGGCAGCTTGAGCTGATCCGCGGTAGCGATCGTCCACTTGAGGAAATTGCCCGGCGAGACCCGCAGGATGATCGCGGAAACAATCGTTGCAAACAGACACGCGCTGCCCGCCGCCGACAACAGATTCAGCGTGTATCGCGCCGCATAAGGCGACGGCTTGTTCACTACCGGCGGCACGCGCTGCACCAGATTGTGCAGACCCGGCCAGTTGAAAATCACGGTGGCATGGTCCAGCCCGGCCTTTACCGAATCCACGCCCCACAGCAGCACGAAAATCACCAGCGTCACATAAGGCGACCACGCCAGAAATACGCTCCCGCCGGTGTGCCGATGCGGCGTGGCTGCCTCGGCCCCCGCCGGCCTCCACACCTTAAGCAGCAGGAACAACGCCACCAGCGCCACAATCGCCGCCAGCAGCGCCGCGAGATAAGGTCCGGAATAATTGGAGACATAGAACTCGGTCGCGGCAAACACGATTCCGCAAACCGCCGCTGCCGGAAAGACCGCTTTCAGCGCCTTAGGACCGCCCATCATCAGCACCAGATAAGCCGGGATGATCAATGCCAGCGGCGCGCAGAGACGCCCCACATCGGCCGAAATCGACATCATCGGCAATCCGCTCACGCTCTGCAGCATCACCAGCGGGATGCCGATCGATCCGAACGCCACCGGCGACGTGTTGGCCAGCAGGCAGATCGCCGCCGCGAAGAACGGTTCGAACCCGAGCCCGGCAAGCATCGCCGCCGCCACCGCGACCGGCGTGCCGAACCCCGCCGCGCCTTCCAGAAACGCGCCGAACGCGAACGCAATCA
>JASHSD010000818.1 GCA_030036985.1 Bryobacteraceae bacterium | reverse complement strand
CCTGATTCGGTATCAGCTCCTGCCGGACTCCCAGCGCGATGGCCCCCGCGACGATGAAGTCCTCGGCGGTCGTCTGCGTCACGCCACCGGAAGCCAGCAGGGGCACGTTGGGAAACGGGGCCTTCAAAGCCTTGATGTAAGCCGGTCCGCCAACCGGCGCGCAGGGAAAGATCTTGACGATATCGGCTCCGGCCTTATGCGCCATCATCACTTCGGTGGGGCTCAGAGCACCGGGGATCGCGGCTACGCCGCGCTGAATTACGTACTCCACGATGCCGGTATCGAGGCCCGGACTGGAAATGAAAGCCGCGCCCGCATCGATGCAGCTGCGTGCGCAGTCGAGATCGGTGACCGTGCCCGAGCCGACCACGAGATCGGGATGAATGCGGCGCAGGTCGGCCAACACGCCGAGCGCGCCGGGCACCGTCATCGTCAGTTCGACCACCGGAATGCCGCCGCGGCAGATCGTCGACGCCGCAAACAGCGCGTCCTCCGCCGACGGTACGCGAATGGCGGGCAGGATGCCGGTTTTCTCGATGAGGGAGCGTACTTCCTCTCTGGTCATTTATTCCTCGAATTGAGCGTCGGGTTCGGGCAGTACATCGTTCTTGCCCGCCATCCACACATACAGCGTCGGCAGCAGGAATATGCTCATGAGCAAATCGCAGATCAGCCCGCCGACGATCACGATGGCGAAGGGCCGCTGTGAGTCGGAGCCGATGTCGTGGGACATGGCGGCCGGAAGCAGCCCCAGCGTCGCCACGAGCATCGTCATCATGATCGGGCGAAGTCTCAGGACGGCGCCTTCTACCGCGGAATCGAGCACAGTATGACCGCGCGCGCGCAGCTGGTTGATGTATTCGAGCATGATGACGCCGGTCTGCACGGAGACGCCGAACAGCGCGAGGAATCCCACGCCCGAGGAAACGCTGAAGTTGGTATGTGTGACCAGCAACGCCACCAGGCCTCCCACACGGGCCAGGGCCACATTGGCCAGAATCAGCATCGCCCATTTGAGCGAATTGAACATCATGTAGAGAATCACGAAGATCAGCAGAATGGTGAGCGGCACGATGTAGCTGAGGCGCTTCTCGGCCCGTTTCTCGCTTTCATACTCGCCTTCCCATCCGACGCGGTAGCCGATCGGCAGCTTGACCTGTTTGGCCACTTTATCGATGGCTTCTTCCACGGCGCCGCCCAGATCGCGTCCGCGCACGCTGTATTTGATCGCCACGTAACGGGAATTGGCCTCGCGGTAAATCTCGGAGCCGCCGTCCGATTCATCGGTCTTCGTCAACTGCGCCAGCGAGACTCGTTCGCCCGAGGGAGACAGAATGCGAATACTGTCGATGGCTTCCCTCGTGTCGCGGTATTGCGGCTGATAGCGCATAACAAGGTCATACCGGCGCTCGTCCTGCAGAACCTGTGTGAGGGCATTGCCGCCGACCGCGGTCTGGATGGCATCCTGCACGTCCGCCACGTTGATCTGAAACCGGGCGGCCTTGTCGCGGTCGACCTCGACATTCAGGTTCGGCTGTCCCACCACGCGAAAGACCCCGAGGTCGGTGATGCCCGGGATTTTCTTCATGACGTTGACTATCTCGTCCGCCTTCTCTTCGAGAGTCCTCAGATTCGTGCCGTAGATCTTGGTTGCGAGCTGGCCCTTGACGCCGCTGACTGCCTCCTCCATGTTGTCGGCGATCGGCTGCGAGAAATTCCAGATGACGCCGGGAATCTTTTCCAATTCCGCGTTCATCGCAGCTATCAGTTCGTCCTTGTTCTTGTGGAACTGAGGACGCCACTGTTCTTTCGGTTTGAGATCGACGAAGTATTCGGTGTTGAAGAAGCCGGTGGTATCGGAGCCGTCGTCGGGCCGGCCCACCTGGCTGGTGCACTGCGGAACTTCCGGAAAGCTGCAAAGCATAATGCGGGCTTCATCCGCCACGCGAATGCCTTCGGCTTCCGAGACGCTCGGCGCCAGAGTGCCGCGAACCCAAAGCGCGCCTTCGTCCAGATGCGGCAGGAACTCGGAGCCGATCGCGCCGCCCAGCCATAAATAGATGGCAATGGCCAGACTGCCCGCGCCGACGGTAACCGTCACCCAGCGCAGGCGAATCGCAGCCCTGACCGCGTGACGATAGCCCCTCGTGATCCAGGTCATCAGCGGGTTGTGCCATTCGCGCGTGCCCTTGGGGAAGAAGAAGCTCGACAGCACCGGCGCCACCAGCATGGAGAAGATCAGGGCGCCCAACAGAGCGAAGGCCACGGTCCATGCCATGGGCTTGAACAATCGGCCCTCCACCCGCTGCAGCGTGAAGATCGGAATGTAGGCCGTGATGATGATGCCGATGGCGTAAAACACGGGGCGCTGCACTTCGTGCGCGGCCTCGAAGATTTTCTGTTTCGGCGTCTTGCTGTCCTGATCGCTTTTGCCCAGATGGCGAATGATGTTCTCGACCATCACGACCGCGCCGTCGACGACCATACCGAAATCCAGCGCGCCCAGCGACAGCAGATTGGCCGGGATGCCTTTCAGCTTCAGGCACGTCGAGGCGAACAACAGCGAAAACGGAATGGTGAGCGCGACGATGATGGCCCCGCGAACGTTGCCGAGGAACAGGAACAGAATGATAACGACGAGAATGATGCCTTCGGTCAGGTTGTGCAGCACCGTATGCGTGGTCAAATGCACCAGGTCGCTGCGATCGATAAAGGGAACCACCTTCACGCCCGGCGGCAGGATCTGCGTGTTCAGCTTTTCCACCATCTCGTGAATGCCGGTGAGGGCGGTATCCGCGTCCGCGCCTTTGCGCAGGAGAACGATACCGGAGACCACGTCGGGATTGTCTACGATCTTTCCGTCCTCGCGGTGAATTGCCCGCGCAAACTGCCCCAGCCGGATCTTGGGTCCTTGCGTGACCTGCGCGATCTCGCCGATCTTCAGCGCAGTCCCGTTCTTCGTGGTGATGACGGTCTTGCGTATGTCCTGAATGTTGTCGACCAGACCCACTTCGCGCACGTTGATCTGCTGCAGGCCCTGATTGATGAAGCTTCCGCCGGCGTTGGCGTTGTTGTTGCTGATCTGATTCTCGATCTGCGAAAGACTCAGGCCGTAAGCGACCATCTTCGTGGGATCGACCCGGACCTGATACTCGCGCGTCGGGCCGCCGAAGCTGGCGACGTCCACGACGTTCGGTACGGATTTGAAGTTCTTTTCGATAACCCAGTCTTCGAGGGATTTCAAATCCATCACGTCGTATTGCGGATT
>JASHSD010000817.1 GCA_030036985.1 Bryobacteraceae bacterium | reverse complement strand
AGCCGCTCGTCGGCCTTGCGACCGGTCTCGGTGTGCCGGAACCCGCGCTCCGCCCAGAGCTGAACGGCAAGGTTCTCGCACTCATTCGCGAGATCCTCGGCAGTCATGTAGCCAGCGGCCTGGGCAAGGACGTCCATGTAGTGCCAGGTCCAGAGCTCCACCTCCGCATGCCCGTCGACGATGTACGGCCAGCAGAGTCTCGACCTCTTCGAGGCGGGGATGACCGCCTTAGTCAGGAGGCTGATGTGCTCCGGCACCTCGACCATCCGGTGCATCGAGGCATGGGGCCAGGTGACCCTGAATGCGCTGATCCGCTTGACGAAGTAGATCCGCTCGAAGGGGAACTCGTCGCTCTCGTCACTGTTGACGACCGGGAAGTCGTCGTGCGCGTCGTACTTCGCTCCTCGCGGGAAGCGTGCCGGGTCCCGGATCTGCTCCTCGGTGAGACGCGGCTGCTCGACCACGTCGACCGGGAAAGGCTCGAGCTCCCCGCTTTCCTTACGCCGGAAGAGCTTGACGTGGTGGCCGTGGGAGCGGTACCACCATTGGATCGGCGACCGCGACCGCATGATCACCAGATCGCCGTCGCGGTCCTGCCCTACGAAGTAGTCGCGCATGATCGCGCCGATCCGCTGGCCCATCCTCGGGACCAGCTGGATGAACAGAGCGCGTCGATTCGAGCTGTGGCGCCCCGCCGACCAGAAGAACAGGAAGAGGGCCTCGGGAATTGGGATGATGACGAACTCCCATCCCTGGAAGAACATGTTGATCGACGGAAAATTCACGAAGTACCAGGCGACCATCCCGAAGAATATCCCGTGGAGCCAGAGCGTCGCGTTCCAGCGGGGCGAGTAGATCGCCCGCTTCGTCATCCGTTCGCCCTTGACCATCAACGGGACGGCGTAGAGGAAGAACAGCCCCACGGCGATGAACGTGGCAAGGTCGGTGCCGCCGTCCTGGAGCCCAGTGATCCCGAGGAATGAGTACGGCGTGAACGCATAGACCCACCACGGCGTCAGATCGACGTCGACCCGGTACTCCATGTAGGAGTGGTTCGTCGGTAGCGTGATCCCGGTGGTGATGCTCGAATAACCGGGCACCGGGACGTTGAGGCTCGAGATCGTCTTGTTCGCGGCGTACTCGAATACCGATACGTGGGCGATTTCTGTCGAGGTCGTGATTCCCGTGATGTTGATCAACAGCGACGAGGCATAGACGTCGCTGCCGTTCCCCACGTAGGTCGCGTACCCGAACTGGCTGTAGCCAACTTCCACGAAGAACAGCGCGTCGTTCGTGATGAACCCCGTGATCCCGGGAAGCGTGATCGCATCGGCCGAGCCGACCACCGCGGTCATGGGGCCTACAAGGACCGCCGCGGTGAGCACCGCGACGAGAACCGCCCGCCGTTTGAATCTACGAACGGACGTACAACGCGAAGCGATCCTCTGGTTTGGAAAATTCTTGTTGCTCATCGGTTCCGAGTTTGCTGTTTGCTGTCTCTGCTACGCGCGTGCGCGCACGCGCGTCCGACCGGAGCCGCCGGTCCCGTTGGCCTTCGTTTGGGCTCTCAGGGCCCGCATCCGGATCCGCGTCGCACGCCGGTTGTAGTCTTCGGCAGTCTCCCCGGGCGCACGCCCTGATCGCTCCTGCCAGTAGTCCATGGCCCACGGCCCGGGGGGCCGCATGCCCGCCTTCTTCTCCAGCTTCAGCGCTTGGATCTCGGAGTCCACGAGCATCTGCTTCGTCGTCTCGATCTTGTTCGGCTCATACAGATCCCAGATCGGATCGGACTCGAGCGAGCCCCACTTGATCCGCGCCCACGGCTTCCGGGCCTTCTTGAACGGAAGCTGGCGAGGCGGCGTGAACTCCATCGCACTTTTCAGCGTGAACGCGGTCGAGAGCCCGCGGTGCTCCACGTGAAAGAAGACCTTTGCACGGCGTGCCCTGACGAAAGAGGCCAGCCCCCAGACGCTGGGATGCAGGACAAAGATCGTGCAGGCTTGGATGCGCCCGACCGAGAGCACGCGGTCGAGGATCGCGCCCGCATCGCTCATTCCCGAAGTTCCCTGCGCACCTACCAGGACGCCCTCGTCCGCCACGATAACACTCGGGTTTTCGCGCGAGGAAAGGTACACTCGATGCACGAGCGTCGACAGCCGGTAGACAACGTCGTTGTCCAGGTCCAGGGTCCGAGCCGTACCCATCAACTGCCCGAGCTTTCTCCGGACCCGCGAAGCCATCCACAGCGTGAACGTGGACTTGCCCTCGCCAGGCTCGCCATCGACCACGACCACTGTGTCCTTCTTGTCGAGGATCCGGTCGACGTGGTAGTCGACCCAGTACTCCGCAATCCCCGCATCATCCACAGGAACGGATGTGGGCAGGACGCTGCCGGTGAGCTCCCGGAGCCGGCGTGATACCATGTTAGAGGGAGCTCGCGCATCGAACGCGTCCGTGCTAGTGAGGCGAACCAGCGCCGTGGGGATCGACGGAGCGCCGATCACTTCGCCCTCGAGCGGGCCCAGTACTCAGCCGGGCCCACCTGAACGGCCCTTCGGGCAGCCATCAGCCGTTCGCGACGGGTCAAATTCAGCTGGTCGAGGAACGGTCGCCAAGCAGGGTGCGTCTCTCGCAGGTGGCGCTTGAGGTCCTGCTCGCGTCGGTACGATCGGTAGCACTCGGGACAGACGAACGGCGCGGACGCCGCCCGCCAGCGTCCCCTACACCCGGGAGCATCGGCCGATTGAAGGATCTCCAGTCCTATCGGGACCGTTCGTGGCTTGCTTGCCGTCTTCGCCCCCATGGGAGGGCGGGCGGCCCCCGTTCGGCTCCGGGCGCTGGGTAGGCGGCCGGCGGAGCCGTCGGCGGCCGCCTACCCGTGAGGAGCAGGGGCGATGGGTCTTATCTCAGGTGCGATGGACCCGGGGGATGATGCGCCCTCGAATGGCGGTAGCGGATCGCGCTGCCCATCCCTGGTCCATGGCCGATGCCTCCGCCGGTGATAGGGCGGATTCACGGTCAGCACGACGCGGCCACAGAGATCGCAGAAGTATGGCGCCCTGTCCTGGGACCTGGCCGTCAACGGGATGACTCCCCAAAAACGGTCGTTTCCGAACCCCCGTCCGGAACAGGGCCCTGGACCGAGGAAGCGGCCGGCATACCCTTTTTCGGCGGTCTGCCGAGGCGTACGCCCCGAGCCTTGAGTGATCGGAGGCTCTCCTTCGTCCGTTCCGAGATGATCGAGGCCTCCCACTCGGCCACGGACCCGAGGACGTGCAGGATCAGCGTCGCGGTGGGATCCCCGCGATCGCGGCTGATCCTGAGGCCCTGGTCGACCGCGACGAACTCGACGTGGAGGTCATGCAGCTCGCG
>JASHSD010000816.1 GCA_030036985.1 Bryobacteraceae bacterium | reverse complement strand
ACAGTCGTCGCTCTGGACTTCTAGGCTGGTCGAGTGCGGCTTGACCAGGTCACTGGACCAGCAATCGGGAGGCGAGCCTTTCTCGCCAGAGCGCGGTGGCTTGGCGTAGAATCGCCGGGTCTGGAAGTAATACACGGGATAGCCGGCGACCTCGTTGACTACTTCCCCGGACGGCAGTGTGAACTGCCCCAGTTTGTAGTCGATCTGGATGAGCGGGATCTTGCGCACGTCCTCTTGCTGCCCCTTGGCTTCTTGCAAGAAGGCCGAGGCCGCGGCGCTCTTCTGTTTGGGTTGCACCAGGCTCCATTGCGGCAACGTGCCGACTTGATCCGGCGTGATTGGAACCAGTTCTTGTTTCGTCTCAGACACGAGTTCTCCTTTCGAGAGAAGGGACAAAAAATCAAACTTCGCTTTCAACGTTTCGATGACCGCGAGGCGCTCGTGGCGCCGCCTCTCAAACTCGTCACTCGTCTCGTTGAGACTCCAATACCATTCGGTAGAGCCCATTCGTTCTTCTCAGTTTCCGTAGGCATAGCGATACTCAGAACATCCATTCGGGCAGTACGTCGCTTCTTCGAGAATGATGCCCTCGTCTACGTCCTTGTAGCGCTGTTCTTCCAGCGCCCCGCAAACGGGACAGCGGGTGTTGAGTCGGATCGCGTTCATGTCAAAACATCTGCTCGGGCGCTTCGCCCAGCATCATTTCCAGTAGGTCGTGCTTGCGCAGGAGCGCCTCGTCGATTTTCAGATCGATCGTCGCCTGCGCCATCAGCGTATAAATCGTCAGCGGCCTCGTTTGCCCTAGCCGGTGAGCGCGATCCTGACTTTGCAGCCAGTCTGTGAGCGAGAACGTCCGGCTGTAGTACACTTCCGTATCCGCCACTTGCAGCCCGTCGATCCCCGTGCCGCCGGCCGCCGCCGTGCCCACGAAATAGGTCGCCGTGCCCGTCTTGAAATCGTTCACGGCCTTGACGCGCTCTCGATCGGTCTGGTCGCCGGTGAACAGTCGGACCTCGCGGCCGGTTTCCTTCCAAAGCATTTGGGCAGCTTTTTTAGCCTCGGGCAGAAACGCCGTCCAGACGATTACCTGCTTGTCCCCGGCCTCGCTCACGATGTCCAGGAGCGCTTCGAGCTTGGGGTTATCGTCGAACTCGTGTTCGATGCCGTCATCATCCTGCACAAAACCACCACAGATTTGCAAGAGCCGTAGGCTGGCCGTCAGGATGTTCTTTGCCGTCAGCTGGCCGCTCGCCTTCAAGGACTTGATCATGGCCACGGAGTCGCGCTTCATGTCTCGATACGCCTGGGCCTGTTTGTCCGGCAAGTTCACTATCCGGGGTACGATCGTCTTGGGCGGTAGGTCCAAGCAATCGGCTTTCGTAAAACGCGACGTCACCCGTCCGATGTAATAGTGCAACTCTTGCATGTTCCGATAGCCGGCGATCTTACACAGGTCCGTGTCCTTGATGCGCTCCTTGATCGTGTAGCGCGCTTCGAAGTCTTTCTTCGTTTTGACGGGCAGCATGTTCGGGTCGATCACGGACAGCACGCCGAACCAGTCCTCGACGCCGTTGGGGGCCGGCGTGCCGGACAGTCCGTAGACGTAGGTAGCCTTCTCGGATAGCTTGCGGGCGATCCGGGAGGTTTGGGCCGTGAAGTTCTTGAGGCGGTGAATCTCATCGAAGACGATGGTTTTCCATTCCACCTCGGTGAAGTCTTCCATCAGCAGTTGTTCATAATGGGCGATATTGATACAATGGAGCACCGTTTTGTAGTTGCGTTTTACGTGAACATAGTCGGCTACTTCCCTAAAGCCACTATATCTTTTAAGTTGATCGATCCATGTTTGTCGGACCGACCTGGGGCAGACGATCAGCACTGGGGCGGCTAGATCGGCCACGGAAGTCAATCGCCTCACAAGCACGTAAGTCTTGCCCAGGCCCATCTCGTCCGCGACCAGCCAGCGATTGTTCGCCAGCAGATATGCCATCGTCCAGCGCTGATGGCGGTAAGGCGTGGGCAATGACGCTCCGTAGGGCACGTCTATGAAATACCCATCCGCGCCGCTCAAATCCGGTAGACAAATCTTGTTCGCGGCTTCTTCCCCTGACGGCCCGATGATCGCCTTGACCTCAGACGGCAGAAACATGGGCAGGACGCCCACGGCGTCGGCTACCATCAGCACCACGTCCCGCACCACGGGGAAGGACCACTCTTTCGTGTCCCGGTGGAACTCGCGTCCGGGGATCGCCTGGAAGCGCCCCACCAACGTTGCCGAGTAGGGGCTTGAGACGAACAGACGTTGGTTGCGATAAGTCAGGCCGATCTTCATTTGAGCACCGTGATGAAGTAATCTTCCACTTCCTTGGCCGACCGGACGGTCATCGCCTGGCCGCCGGCGTTCATAATTTCCGCCAGGATGGCACGCTGGATCGGCGACGCGACGTTCTTGCCGACCTTGGCCTCGACCAGGAGCCAGTGCCCCTGGACGATGATGAGCATATCCGGTACGCCGCGCGTGTTGCGGTCGGACAGCTTGGACACGAACGCCTTGGGCCAGCGTGCCTTGATGTGCTTGCGGATCTGGGCAACAAGATTGTATTCGCGCATGGTCATTCCTCAATCAATCCGCACATGCGATCCGCGCTCGCACAGCCGGCAGCCTGCGATCTCTTGCCCCTTCGTCAGCGCTTCCCGGATCGCCGTTTTGTTGGGCCTTGGTTCCATGATGACGAATTCGCCCGACAGCGCCTTCTCGTCCGCTATCTCCAAGGGTAGCACCCCGCCGTTGGCGCGGAGCGAGATGCGGTAGCGCTCCGTCTCGATCTTCTTGTCGCCGGTCGCTTCCATGAACCATTTCAAGCGCTCTTTCAGGCGAGCCGAGACGTTCTCGTCGGCCTTGACAAGACGGTCGAGCCGGTCCCGCTCCTCGCGTCGCACGCTGGCGCGCAGCTCGTGGGAGCGAATCGCGGCCACGTAGCTGTCCAGTTTCTCGTCGCGGGCCGATCCCATTTCGGCGAAGAACTCGTCGAGCATGATAGCCATTTCCGGCGTTAACTCGCCGCCGTCCAGGTCATCCAGCATATTGGCAATCTGCGCGAATGCTTGGCCGATGTCGATTAGTGTTTGTGGCATGGGTAAGTCTCTTGTTCGGTCGATTGTGTTTGTTTTACTGCCGGAGTCCTTCTGCAACATGCTCTTCGCGCAGCAAGATAAGCTCTTTGTTCAGGGCAGATAAGCTCGTTGTTCAGGGCGTCGAGTTGGCGATACGTGTAGTACACCACGCAGCCGCAAGAATCGATAGCGTGTTTCTTGCTCCGCGCTCCCAAGGTATAGCAGAAGTCGCGTGCCGCGCGGCATACCTCTCGTACTTCATTCATTGTTTCAATAGTGTATCGCACAGTTAGTTTCTCCTTTCACTTGTCTACTTCCACGCAGGCGATGTATTCTGGCACGGTGACGCTGTTACCGACGACAGCTGCCAGCACGCGCACGCCCTGGCATTGTTCCGCCGTGGGCCAGCCGTCGCCCACGATGCTATCCGTCACGATCACTACGATGTCCGGCTTGGACTTCCGGGCGGCCAAGAATCCCGGCGCCATGATCGTGCCGCCGCCGCCCTTGTTGAGTTTTTCCAGGTCGGCCGCGCCGCGAATACGGGCGACCGCGTGTACGTCGGCGTCGCAGGCGACCGCCATGCAGTCGCCGCCGGCGGCCTTGACGATGCCGTAGACCTCGGACAGCGCCTCTTGTAGGAGCGTCCGTCGGTCCTTGCCGTCTGTTTGCATCGATCCGGACGTGTCCAACACGACGGCGACCTTGGGTACAGGTTGATGGTAGGCCGGCGTCATTGGGTAGCCGGCGCGTCCCGCCGAGTGCAGCGCCCGTCGTCCGGAGCGCCGCCAGGTGAAGTCGCTGGCTCCCGCCACGCTCATGAGTGCCTGGCGAACCAGGTGAGCCAGTTTCTTGCGCCAGTCGACTTTGGCCGGTTCCAGCATGGCCGCAGCCCACGCTTGCAAGCCGGACGGCACCGTGCCGCGCCCCTTGGCCTTCATGTGGTTAATCGTGTCGATGGCGCATTTGCGCAGGGTGATTTCTTGTTCCAGCTCGCCCGCTGCGGCAGGCGCCGGCGCGGCGTCTGATCCTGCTGCGTTGTCTTTCTCCCACTCCGTTGGGTTGCCGGCCGCGCCGCCGCAGGCCGCGCCGCAGCCGGGACATTGCCTCCAGGTGGCTGAGTCCATCGCGTTTTGTGGCATCTGGATCGGTTCGCAGTCCCGGCCTTTCGGGTTCAGGTGCGTCTCAAAGAAATACTCCTCGGCCAGAAGCCCTGGCGGCTTGCCGATGTCCTTGGGCAAGAGCGGCTCGACGGGTAAAATCCATTTCGCCTCGATCAGATCGTCGTTGATCTCCCGATCGGCCGCGCGGTTCCACAGATCCGGGTGCCGGTTGCCGCGCCGCTTGTGGTGCTGGCGCAGCACGTGGCCCAGTTCGTGAAAGATCGCCGCCGCGACGCCGTGATGAATCTTCTCCGCACCCACGCCAGAAATCTTGTTCAGCTTGCCGCGCGTCTCCTCTTCGTGCCAGCGCAGCACGGTCTCGGGGTCGTAGTAGAGTCGCCAGCCCTCATCGACGGCCATCGTGCCCAGGCCCGGTGCCGGGTGCGGTCGCAGGGCGAACAGCGCGGAGGATAGGTATGGGTGTCGCATGTAGACCGCCATGCGGGCGGCGGCAACAACGTCGGCAGCTGTGGGGTCGTTCATAGCTTCAGAACCTCCCGAAACTCCGGGTCTAGCATGTCCTCTTCCGTCAACGAATAGCCTTCGTCGAGAAGCTGCACTATCGTTTCGTAGCTGAGTGATTCCAGAGCCCCCAGGATCATTTGCAAGTACCAGTCCATACACGGCTGGCACTTCGCCACGTGCAAGTACACGGATGCCCTTATCGCTCTCGTCTGATCGCGTGGGTTAGCGTTAAGGTATTTTCTCACGTCGTCGCAGCTTGGCATTTCGCCTCCTTCGCCTGGATGGCGGCGTCTACTTCGGGCAAGAGCGCCTGGATCATCTCGCCGCGCGGAGTTTCGTCGAACCAGTTCAGAAAGTGGCGGCACGCTGCCGGCTCCCGCATTCGCTCGTCGATCTGGCAACAGACGTCGGCGAAATAGTCTACGACCTCGGCCACGGTGTCGAGATGTTCGCCCATCCAGCCACAGTAGCCGATGGCGCAGGCCGCTTCGACTGGCCAGCCTTGAAGGGCGTGCAGTGGCGGCGGAAGCGAGGTCGTCCCCTGGATCAAGAGCGGGTCGTCCTGGGCGAGCGCCGTCCGTAGCGCTCGCAAGCTGGGCAGGGACAAGGACGGGACAAGCCCCTCGTGAAAGGTATTTTTCCAGTTCATGCGCTGACTCCCATTGGTAGTACGTTGATCGTAGCGGCAACGATCGGCGCGGCCTGCGGCTTTTCCTTTTGTTTGTCCTTCCACGCCAGCGCCAGATCCAGTTCGGCGCTCAGCAGATTCTTGAGGCCGTCCAGCGCGTCCTCAACGTCGCGGGTGATGGCGAAGCCCATGGCGCATTGCTCGGTCGCCAGAAGCTCGCGCTTGCCGCGCGACAGGACGGAGCGATATTTACGATAAACCTTGTCGGCGTGTTTCTGCGCGTCCTCGGACGCCTGTTGCTTCTCAAACATGATACTGTGCAGCTCGAGGATATTCCTCAGCTTTTTCGAGCGATCACCGACCAACTCGATCACGCTCTTGGCGTGACGGTTCAACTCGGCGCGAGCCAGGTCCAGGATCTTGTCCTGATCCTTCTCGGCAAACTCGATCACGTGGACGGCCGCACCTTGCGAGCGCAGGCTCTCGATATGGTCCGTAGGAATAAGAGCTTGCGGGAACACCCAGCAAGACAAGTTGACACGAAAGCCGAAGCGCCGAAAGTACGCCGACGGGTTCGGGATTTTCAGGCTCTCGGCAATATCGTAGACGCACAAGACACTAGACATGTTTCACCCCTTCGAGAACGGGCGGCTCGACGACCAAATCGACCCGCGTATTTCTATATTAGGCCAGCTGGCCTAAACTGTCAAGCGTAAAGATCGACAAATTCCGCCAGGATCGTGGCGACCTGCTCGCCGTGCGCCCCCAGCGGGTGCATCGGACGGCGCTCTCTAGCGGCCATTTGCCGGGCCGGAAGGAGAATCAAGTCCTTGCCGATGTTTTGTTCCAGCGCACGCGCCAGCACGCGCCAGGCTTTTTGCCAGCGCTCGCCTCGCGTTTTCTCGGAGAGCTTCTTGCCCGTCGTCTTGGCCAGTCCCGCCTCGGCCACGGCGTAGAGCGTGGCGAATGTCCGATCCGGGCGAGTCTTGTCGTGCACGAACAGCGTGGGATCGTCGAGTAGGTCCTCGGGATCGGGTAAGTCGTTGTTCTTGAGCCAAACGAGCCAGGCCCCGCCTGGATCGCCGCCAGGGCCTTCCAGCGCCGTTCCCGGCCCCAGCGCTCCTTGTGCCAGGGCTGGATACAGATCCATGCGCTCTGCGGTCCGGCAGCTGGCCAGAAGGCGCAGGGCACTTTCCCACGTTCGGGGAGTCGTCATCGCCGGCGGTGTGCGGCCCACGGCCTTGGATACGTCCTCGTGCAGCGAGGTCGGGTGCGAACGGATGAACGCCGCGCCCAATGCCTTGGCGATGCCCCATTCTTTCTCCCAGGCGCTCGGGTCGATCTTGACGACCGGGCAGGTGCTCGCCTGCCCAGACAGCCATGCGACCCACCCATTGGCGTCGGGCGAGGTCCAGGTCAGGTGAACGAAGCGATTGGCCAGGGCCGGAGCCAGATCCCAGCCGCCGGCTGCCTGGTCGATCGGGTTGGCCACGGCGCAGCGCTTGACGCGCTCGGGCAGGCGCTGCCCGGCGATGATGCCGTCTAGCGCCAGTCCCATGATCGCTGGCTGCAAGGCCGGCGGCGTCGATGAGATTTCGTCCAGAAACACAAGCGATGGCCGGTCGCTCGCCGCCAGCCTGGCCGCCCAGTCGGGGAGCGGATAGTGCAAGACGCGGCGGTCCTCGCTGGGAACCGGGACCACGCCCAGCGCTCCCTCGCCGCGCTCGCCGGGGCGCAGCAGTTCGTAGTCCCAGCCAAGGCCGTTCATCAGGGCGGTGATGCCCGCGGTCTTGCCAACTCCGAAATCGCCCCAATACAAAGGCGGTAGGCAGTTGGGTGTTTGCAGACAGATGCTCAGAAGCTCGATTTCGTGTGCCATCGTGGGGGTTCCTTGTGGAGGTCTATTTCTCTCCTCACCTCTATATTAGGCCAGCTGGCCTAAAAGTCAACGAGAAAAAAGAACTTCACTCTATCCCCGTGCCGTAACCGCTGCCGTCGCCTGAAATGCCGCCGACGAATCCGTAGCCATGACCGTACCCCCAGTCCCAGCCGCTGCCGAAGCCGTCTCCGCTTTTAAGGAAGCCCTTGATAAAGAGCCGTCTGTCGCCGTAGCCGTTCCCTGTTCCGTCGCCGCACGTGCCATCGTAGTGAGAAGTTGTACTGTTGGCGTGCGGAGGAGGACTAGACGAGGTGAGCGGTCGATCGAACAAGTCCAGTATGCGCATCATGCCCGCACCGGACCCGGCCGCGCCTTGTAACCGGCCTTCTTGTGCGGCGGCACGAAGCGATCCGCCTCGCTGGCCGGGATGCGGTAGTCGAAGCCCCTCCCGCCTATGCCATCGCGGAACCGCTTCTCCGCTTGCAAATACCCCTGGTATATCCAATACTTGACAACGCTGCGGTAGACCCCGAAGCGCGCGGCGAACTCGGAGACGGACAGGTACTTTGCCGACATGCCCATGCTTTTATATTAGGCCAGCAAGCCTAAAAGGAATAGTATAAATAAGATCACCACCAGGCCGAGCCAGACGCCGAGGACCAGCCCTTCGCGTAGACGTCGCCGTCTTTCCTGGCGCTCCTGGCGCTCCATCTCCGAAGCAAACTCCGGGGTGATTTCGACCTGCGTGAACCTACTGACCTGAACGTATTGTCGCCCGTTGTGGTTGCGTGCCGCCATCGTTGGCTCTCCCTATGAGTGTCTCGAATGCCCCCAGGAATTTCTCTCGGTCCTGCCTCTCCTCTTCTACCAGTTGCTGCAATTTTTGATGATAGAGATCCCGGTAGAATACCCGTTCTCGATCCATGTCGTCCTTGTGCGACGCCTGAATTTGTTCAACGATCCTCTGGAAGTTCGCCTGCGCGTTCTCGAATGTTTTCAGCTGCCTTTCCAGCGAAGTTGTGAACGCATCGCGCTGTTTCTCCGAAGCCGAGGCGGACGCCGTCGCCGCCTTGTCTGCGCCCTCGGTGAACGCCGTCGCCGCCTTGTCCATCGCCGTTACGAACGCCGCTTGCTGCTGCGGGATGGTCGTGTCGAGGAGACGTTTCAACACCCATGCCATCAGCCCCAACATAGCCGTGAAGCCGGTGGCCAGGACGCTGATGGCCGCCGTGTTGGTCGAGATGCCGTCCCCGCCACCGGCGGCGTCGACGAAAAGCGTGTGCTTGACGTTAACCAGCGCGGCGAACACGGCGTAGACAATCATGGTGATCTCGGCAGCGAGCACTTTGTAGGGCATCGGCAAGACCCCTTTACAAAAGAAGCCCGTCAACGTTGACGGGCTGTCATGCCGTCATCCTACTGTGAGGCCAGTCTTCTCGTCCAGTACGCTATTTTCTTCATGCGCCCCTCGTCCTGTACGTTTGCCTCTTCCATGACCTTGCTCTCGACGATTTCGTGATTGCCGCGGCGGACG
>JASHSD010000815.1 GCA_030036985.1 Bryobacteraceae bacterium | reverse complement strand
GTGACCGTCGAGGCCAGGCTTGGCTACAAGCACCCGAATCGGGTATTCCATGTCGGATCGGATTGGAGCAGGCGGCGGGAACAGGCGACGCCCGCCGCACTTTCATTATGACCGGTTTTTAAACTCCGCGGTGGTTTCCATACAAATGAATGTGCAGCCGGGGACTGAAACGAAAGCCGTGGTTTTTGCAGATTTCGGCGATCCACGGGCCTTGCCGGTTCAGGGTTTCGGCCGTGACGCCTTCCGGCATCAGGACCACTTTTCCCGACGGCGCGCCGAGCTGCGCGACGATCGCGCGGACTTCGTCGATATCCCGCTCCTCTGCGATCACGAACTTCAGCTGGTAATCGCACTCCGCCATCAGCCGGCGGAGCGTTTCGAATTGCAGCCTCAGCCTTTCGTGCTGCGCCTGAAACGGACCTTCCGGCGTGGAGTTCGCAAGCTTCGGGCTGATGCTCATCAGATCGCAGGCTACCGGCGCGAAGACCGTCCCCGCCGTCTCGATGGTGATGTGCATGCCGCGATCGCGCAGCCGCCGGGAGAGCTCCACGATGCCGGGCGCGATCATCGGCTCGCCGCCGGTCAGCACCACATGCCGCGCGGCGCTGAATTCCGCTATGCGACCCAGAATTTCGTCGACGCTCATATCCTCGCCTTCGGGATTCCACGAGGCATACGGCGTATCGCACCACGAGCAGCGCAGATTGCAGCCGCTGGTGCGTATGAATACCGAGGGCACGCCGACGAGCCCGCCTTCGCCCTGCACGGAGTAGAAAATTTCGGCTATGCGCATGCGCCGTCCGCGATTCCGGCTTCGCGAAAGCCTTTGGCGCGCAGCAGACAGGAATCGCAGGCGCCGCAGGGGCGGCCCGAGGCATCCGGATCATAGCAGCTATGCGTCAGTTCGAAGGGCACGTTCAGGTCGCGGCCCAAGCGCACGATATCGGCCTTCGAAAGCTGGATTAGCGGCGTCCGGATGCGAATGCGCGTGCGGCCTTCTACGCCGGATTTCGTGGCCAGATTGCTCATGCGCTCGAAGGCCTCAATAAACTCGGGCCTGCAGTCGGGGTAGCCGGAATAATCGAGCGCATTCACGCCGATGAAGATGTCGTTTGCCTCCAGAACCTCGGCCCAGGCCAGGGCGAACGACAAGAAAATTGTGTTGCGCGCGGGTACGTAGGTGACCGGGATTTCGCGATTCATGGCGGCTTCGTCGCGTCCTTTGGGAACGGCGATGTTGTCTGTGAGAGCAGAGTGGCCGAAGATGCGGAGATCGATCCGCGCCACGCGATGATCCGCCGCTCCGAGCGCCTGGGCAACTTTGCGAGCGGCTTCGAGTTCGACGTGATGACGCTGACCGTAATCGAAAGAGAGCGCGTAACACTCGAATCCTTCGCGCCGGGCGTAAGCCAAGCAGGTGGCGGAATCGAGTCCTCCGCTGAGCAGACAGACGGCTTTCAAATCGCTGGTTCAATTATAGATCGCGCCAGAGGGTTGGTTGCGACTGAAAGTCGTCTTAAGCGAACCGTGGCGCTCGCACTCGTGCGTGCCGCGTCCCGACTCTTCGGGACGCATGCTTCGCCCCACCACAGGTGCCCGGAGGAGACCGGGCACGGCAGACTGAGAGTCCGCGCCACCAGGGCACAGACCCGGTGGTGGACACTAAACTCATGACCATGTTGCCGACGGTCGCCGATGCCCAAGCATTCATCGACCGCGCGGAGGCCGAACTGCTCAAGCTCTATACGCTGCAGCAGCGGGCGCAGTGGATTCACGAAACATACATTACCGACGATTCCGAACTGCTGGCCGCCGGCTGGAACGACCGCGCCATCGCCCGCGTCACCGAACTGATCAACGAAGGCAGGCGCTTCGAATCGCTCAATCTTCCGCCCGACCTCAGGCGCAAGTTCCTGCTGCTGAAACTGTCCCTCACGATGCCCGCGCCGAAAGACGCCAAACTGCGAGAGGAACTCACGCAGGTCGCCGCGTCGCTCGATGGCAGCTACGGCAAAGGCAAGATCTGTCCTGGCGGCGATAAAGAACCATGCCTCGGCATCGACGATCTGGAAGAGCGACTGGCGACAAACCGCAATCCGTCGGACATTCTCAATCTCTGGACCGAGTGGCACAAAGTCGGTGCGCCCATGCGGGACCGCTATGCGCGCTTCGTGGAGCTTTCAAATCAGGGCGCGCGCGAACTCGGATACGCCGACACCGGAGCCCTCTGGCGCGCGGGCTACGACATGACTCCCGAGCAGTTTTCCGGCGATCTGGAGCGGGTCTGGAATCAGGTCGAGCCGCTCTATAAAGAGCTGCACACCTACGTGCGGCGCAAGCTGATCGAAAAGTACGGCGCGGCGGCGCGGCGCACTGACGGCATGATACCGGCGCATCTGCTCGGCAATATGTGGGCGCAGGAATGGGGAAATATCTACGACATCGTGGCTCCGCCGGCCGCGCCGCCATCTTACGACATCGGCGAGATTCTGCGGCAGCGCCGGACCACCGCGAAGCAGATCGTGCAATATGGCGAAGGATTTTTCCAATCCCTCGGCCTGCAGACGCTGCCGGACACATTCTGGGAGCGATCCATGCTGACGCGTCCCGCCGACCGCGAGGTGGTCTGCCACGCCAGCGCCTGGCACATTGATCTCGACCAGGATGTGCGCCTCAAGATGTGCCTGCACGGCACGACGGAGGACTTCATCGTCGTCCATCACGAACTGGGTCACATCTATTACTTCCTCGCCTATCGCAATCAACCGGTGCTGTTCTGCAACGGAGCGAACGACGGCTTTCATGAAGCCATCGGAGATGTCATCGCGCTTTCGATTACGCCGGAGTACCTGAAGAAGATCGGCCTGATCGAAACCATTCCGCCGCCTTCCGCCGATCTGCCGATCCTGCTGCGCACGGCTCTGGATAAGATTGCCTTTCTGCCTTTTGGACTGATGATCGACAAGTGGCGCTGGGAAGTCTTCTCGGGCGAGTTGAAGCCCGCCGATTACAACAAAGAGTGGTGGCGGCTGCGCGAGCAGTATCAGGGAGTCGCGCCGCCGGTCGAGCGGACGGAAGCCGATTTCGATCCCGGCGCGAAGTATCACATTCCGGCGAACGTGCCGTACATCCGCTATTTCCTCGCGCGCATTTACCAGTTCCAGTTCTACCGCGCTATGGGCCAAGTGGCCGGTTATACGGGGCCGCTGAACCGCTGCTCGGTTTTCGGATCGAAAGCCGCGGGAGAGAGATTGGAGTCAATGCTGGCGCTGGGGCAATCGAAGCCATGGCAGGAAGCCATGCTGGGCATGACGGGCCAGGAGTGCATCGACGCGTCGGCAATGATGGAGTACTTCGAGCCACTGCTCGTCTGGCTGAAGGAACAGAACAAGGGAGAGAAGATCGGCTGGACGGTACCGGCGAATTCGCTGACGGCGCGTTGAATGTATGAAACGAATCCTCGCGGGCTTGAGCGTCGTTGTTTTCACAGCTTCCGCACAAAGCACGGCTGAACGCCCCCGCTTCGAAGCCGCTTCGGTTCAACTCAGCGCGGCGGTGACGAATCCGGAAACGGTCACATCCGGCGGCGTTCTGCGTGGAGAGCGTTATCAATTGAGCAAAGCCACCATGCTCGACCTGATTCGAATCGCCTGGGATGTCGATCGCGATATCGTATTTGGCGGCCCGGGCTGGCTCGAATTCGACCGGTTCGATATCGCGGCGAAGGCGCCCGCCGGGACGCCGCTTTCCACGCTTCGGCTGATGCTTCAATCTCTGCTCGCCGACCGATTCGGCCTCGTAATCCACCAGGCCATGCGCCCGATGCCCTCCTTTGCGCTGACACGGGGCAAGAGCAAACCAAAGCTTCAGGAATCCGAGGGACCGGGCGACGGCGGGTGCGATTATGTTCCGCAACCCAGCGGATCGACCTTTAACGTCTATTCCTGCCGCAATGTGACGATGGCGGCGTTTGCCCAGCGGCTCCACTCGCTGGCCAGAGACTACCTCGTTGAGCCGGTCTTCGATCAGACTCACCTCGACGGCGCGTGGAATCTGGTTCTCAGGTGGAACGGCCGGGCAAGAGCTTTGCCGCCAGGCGCCGAACGAGTTACGATTTTCGACGCGGTCGAGAAGGACCTCGGCTTATCTCTCAAGCGCACGGATTCTCCGCAGCCGGTTCTGGTTGTGGACCGCGTGAATGAGCAACCCGCTCCCGATCTGCCCGGAACCGCACAGAAACTTCCAAAGCCCGAGGTCGAGTTCGAAGTGGCCGACCTGAAGCCGAGCCGCCCCGACGAACGCCCGGTCCTGCAGCAGATGCCTGGCGGCGGACTGGAGGCTCGAGCGTATCGTTTGGAAGGACTCATGGCGGCCGCGTGGGACACCGACGAAGGCCATCCGGAGAGATTTTCGGGATTGCCCGCCTGGGCGCAATCTGCAAAATTCGACATCAATGCGAAAGCGCCTGCCAATGCGAACGGGATGCCCGTTGTTGGTTCGGGCTACATCGATGACGAAGGCCGAATGATGCTGCGGAACCTGCTGATCGAACGGTTCCATATCAAGTGGCATTACGAAACCCGGCTGATAAAGGCCTGGTCGCTGGTCGCTGTCAAGCCGAAGCTGATCAGGGCTGATACTGCGAAACGGGCTACCTGTGGCAGAGTTGTGAACAACGATGCGCGCGATGCCAATCCCATGCTCTTGTTCCTGATTGTTTGCAGGAGCGCGACCATGGCCCAGTTTGCTTCGCGGCTTCAGGCATTCGATATGCCCGATTTCGCTTACGCGGTGGAGGATGCCACTGGTTTAAAAGGCTCCTGGGACTTCCGGCTCAATTTCACTCCCACTTGGATGCTCAAGAGCATGACGCGGGAAGCAGGCGATGGTCGCGCCTCTGAACCCACCGGCGGGATTTCGATTCAGGATGCTGTCGTGAGACAGCTCGGCCTGAAACTCGAACAGCGGAAACGCATGCTGCCGGTTATTGTTGTCGATCACATTGATGAGAATCCAACCGGAAATTGAGGCATCGAAATCGTAGAAGCCGATTGCCAATCAGCCTCCGCGATTTCCGCTCAAATGCCTCAGGCGGCGGGTTGGTCTTCGGCCGTCAGAATACGGACGCTGCTGGCCGCTATCTTGCCGTTCCGATCCATTCCCAATTCGTAGGCCACTCTGGCGCCAGGTACGAGATCCGTTGACTGTCCCTGATGCAGGCGGGAGATGTGGAAGAAAATGTCCTTGCCGCCGCCGTCCGGCCGCAGGAAACCGAACCCCTTTTCCTCGAAGTAAGTCATGATTGAACCCGTCTGGGCTTCAACCGGAGCTTCTTCCTGGGCTTCGCCGGGCAGCGATGCGGCGTTCTGCGGGCGGCCGCTCTTGTCGCCAACGCCTTGTTTCAGCAGCGCCAGATCCTCGTCGGTGAGTTCCCCGGAGGGTTGTCTCCCTTCCGAGGGCATTTTCAGGTTCGGATTTTTCCTGAGCGATTCTTCGAAAAGGCGTTTCTGTCTGGCGTTCAAAACGGCGAATTCCTCTTTATCAGGTTTCAAGCCTGTCAGGTTGTCAGGCCTGGGCCGTAGCGACGGCGGCGGCCTTGGGTTTGCGCGCCCGCGATGCGCGCTTTTCGGCGGGCGGTTGACGATCGCTCTTCTTCAAAGATGTGGCGACCATGGTGGTGACGAACTTCTTTTCGCCGTGGTCGTCGAATTTGATTACAATACGCTCGTCGGAACTGGAAAGCACGGTTCCCAGACCGAATTTGAGATGCTCGACCTGGGCTCCCTGACTAAAATTTGCCATATTATTGTAGGATCACTCCTCGTGTGTCTTTTGGATGTCGAAGTGAAGATAAAGCGCGCAAACTACACTTCATATTACCATACCGATTTCGGTCATGAATCGGCGCCCAAAACCCGGACGGGGGCATTCCTGTACTTCGCGAAACTCCGATCGAATGTGACGAGCGTGTAACCAGATGTCCAAGCGAACGCCGCGAGATAGGCATCGGTCCAAAAATTGGCTCCGGCCTGCTTCGACGTCGTGAGAGTCTTCCAGATATGATCCAGCCCCGGAGGCTCGGAAGCGAAAAAAATATTGGATTCCTTTGCGATCCGGTCCAGCACGCGCCAGGCGCCCTCCGCGGCGAGGGCGTCCTTGCCCATCACCTGATGATTTGTGAGCAGCCGAAGCAGGCCCATTCTGCGTGAGCCGGCACAGAGCGAACTCATCGTTCAGCGCGCTGTCCGCCCATACCCTCGCGCGGTCCGCCAGTGAGTGCTCGGCAACCGTCAGCGCCACCCAGACGTTGACATCAGGTAAGAAGATCATCGAAGTCGAAGTTACCGAGACCGAGAACCTTTTTGTGCTTCAGATGAACGATGGGAAAAGGCGAGCGCCGCTTCCGCGCCGGCGCCGGATTGGTTCTTGCCTCGCACTCAACCGCGTTAATTATGAACTGTTTCAGCGTCAGGCCGCGCGCGGCCGCGATGGACTTGGTCTGCCGGAAAAGCGCGTCGGGCATGATAGTCGTTCTCATGCGTGTCCCCCAGGAAATAACCGGACACGCGACTTCAGTCGCGTTTTTGGGCGCTGGATTCAAAGACGCGACTGAAGTCGCGTGTCCAAACTACCCGTAAAGAGTAGCATAAAAGCATAAATATGCTTCCTGACCGCATCGCCTTGATTACGGGCGGCCAGCCGGCGGAGTGTTTCGATTCGCCGTCTGACGGCTCTTCGTCAACAGCCGGATCGCGGCGCCCAGCATCGCCGAAATGGGTCCGCAACCCGCGATGGTGGTCTGATACCAGCCCGGCTCCGCAATGCCCTGCTGCCGCATCGAAATCACGCTGAGGATCACCATCAGCAGTCCCAGTGCCGCGGTGTGCGGGAATTCGTGGGATGCGGCGATGCGGGCCGTCACGAATCCGGCTACCATGGCGCCGACCACGGTGATCAGCACACTGAACAGCAGATAGTTCATCAGCGCGTCGCCTTCATCCGGATTGCCCGCGTAGCCGGCCAGCATCCGCACCACCCCGAAAAATACGACGAAACCCACAATGACGGCCAGGACGGAGCGCGCAACCTTCACTGTCAAACCACTTTTAGACCCTATTTCTGCACCTCAGACTGAATCGCCTCGAGTTCCTTGCCCGCTTCGGCCCACTTGCCCTGGCTGGTGAGATCGCGATAGCGCTGCAGATGCTCCCGAATATTCGCGATGCGCGGGTCTTCGTTCTTCGGCGCGGCCGCTGAGGAGGAGGAAGAAGCGCCAGGCTGCGGCGTCTGCGCCTGGACCTGTTCGGGCACGGCCTCTTCCTCGCCGCCCGCGGCGCCGCCGCCCAACTGCGCCAGAGCCTGCTCGTAGGTATCCGCGTAGATCAGTCGATTCCCAACTGCCAGCACCACCTTCCTCAACTGCGGCATGCGCGCCTGCGTGGCCTGCAGGTAGATCGGCGAGACATACAGGAACGTATCGCCCACCGGCAGCACCAGCGTTTGCCCCTGCAGCACCTGCGATCCCTGCTGACTCCATAGCGTCAGGTCTTTCGAAATGTTCTGGTCCTGATTGATGCGGGCGTTGATCTGCATCGGCCCCAATGTCAGATCCTGCTTCGAAAGCTGCAGCACCACCACTTGGCCGAGTTTGTCGCCATCGCAGCGCGCCAGCATCACGCCGATGAGATTCTCCTTCGAGAGCGGCGTGAACGTGGTCATCAGCAGGAACTCGGGCTTGTTCTCGCCAGGCAGAGTGGCGAAGACATAAGTCGGATCCACCGGCCGCGCCTCCGTGTTCGGACCCGATGAATACCGCGCCAACTCCCACACATCCTCGTTGTTGTAGAACGCCTGCGGATTGCGCATGTGATACACGCGGTACATATCCGCCTGCACCTGGAACAGCTCTTCGGCATAACGCGCGTGCGCGCGCAGCCCCGGCGGCATCTTCGATTCATCCTCGTACAATTCGGGGAACAGCGTCCGATAGGACTCGATAATCGGGTCCTGCGGATCGAACACATAAATGTGCGTTTCGCCGTCGAAGGCGTCCACCGTGGCCTTGACGGAGTTGCGGATGTAATTGATGCCGCCGAAGGCGTCGATCGCGCGCGAAAACGGATGCGAGTCGGAGACGGTGTATCCGTCCAGCATCCAGACCAGCCGGCCCTCGGGCGTCACCACGATGTAAGGATCGTTGTCCCAGGTCAGATACGGCGCCAGAGTCTGCAGCCGCTCGCGCACGCGCCGGCGCATCATCATGCGGCTGTGAGGCGTCAGATAGCCGGTCAGGATGATATTCGAATCGCCGAAGTGAATCGCCGCGGCGGCCCGCATCAGGAACGACGAGATTGGAAATCCGCCCTTGCCCGCATAGCGGGTCTTGGCGTTGTCCGATCCCTTCGGATAATCGAACTCCTCCTGCGCGGTGTCGACGAAAACCGGGTCCTGCTGGAACTCGCCGTAGTAAAGGTCCGGCTGCGTGATCTTCAGCGAAGGCGTCTTCACATCCGGCGGCATATCCTGGATGAGATAAACCGGCTGGCCGTCGGGCGTGATCTTGCTGACCTCCGCCATGACCAGTCCGTAGCCATGCGTGTAGATGAAATGCGGATTGATCCAGCTCGATTGCGTTCCCGGAAGTTGCGTGATGTCCAGTTCGCGCGCGGAAAGCAGAACCTGGCGGTAGTTGCCGTTGATGGTGTAGCGATCCACGTCCGGCGGCTCATGGAACGTGTAATACGGACGCAGCGCCTGCATCTGCATCACGGTGTCGTGGAACGGCT
>JASHSD010000814.1 GCA_030036985.1 Bryobacteraceae bacterium | reverse complement strand
TGAACCAGCGTGCGTTCAAATACCCAAAGCCTGCCCCCGGTGACCGCATTCACATCGACACCGCCATCGGCGCTGTATTTGGTTACGCAGACATCCTTAAAACCGCAGTGCACGAGCAGATCTTTGACGAAGAACTCGAACTTCTTGGGATCCATTTCCAGAAGCCTTCGACGCACACTTTCGATCCGTTCGATTTCCCCCGTCGGCTCGGGGCCGCTCACGTTCGCTATCTGGTCGTCGCCGGGAATTTCTCCCGCGTTCTGTCTCGATGCTGTGAGGGTCTCCATCGCCAGGGCGGAGTCATACGCGAGTGGCACGACCGCCGGCTGCTGATGAATACGGAACTCGAAGAGCCAAACCTTCCGGACCTTTCCATTCGCATCGAGCTGTGAATCGGCATAATGGCGCAGGTACTCCAAAAGACCCAGGTACTTCCAGCGCTGCGGGCCCACGGATTTATCTCTTCTGCTCGCGACCAAAGCGAATCCGTGTATAGGGAAGTTTGTCTGTTTCTGATCGGTGATCCGGATATTCATGCCCGAGAGCGTCTGTTCTCCCAGCTTTCCCGCCGCTGTGTACGTAAGGATGTCTTCTTCCGTGCGGTCGTGGTAGGGATTCTCCCCGGCCACGTGAAGTCCAGGCAGTGATGTCATGATGGCTGCCCGCGCAACCGCGCCGCTCTCTATCGAAAAGCGTATGCCGCATCGAAAAGCGTATGCCGCCCGCATTGGACACCCTGAGGGATTTAAAGATCTCTTCGTTGGAATAAAGCTGCCCAACCACTAACGACTCGATCACCGTGGCATTACACCATACCGGCGCCCTCGCCTCGCTGCGCTACGCTGAAATTACCCGTGCGCAAACCCGAAGTCATGAGTCCGGCCGGCCACTGGCCGCAGCTGCGCGCGGCCATCGACGCGGGCGCCGACGCCGTCTATTTCGGCCTGAAACACTTCACCGCGCGCGCCAAAGTCGGCTTCACCCTCGAAGAACTCCCCGAAGTCATGCGCACCCTCCACCAGCGCGGCGTGCGCGGCTACGTAACCTTCAACACGCTGATCTTCGAACATGAACTCGCCGAAGCGGCGCGCGTCGGCGCGGCCATCGTCGAAGCCGGCGCGGACGCCCTGATCATTCAGGACCCCGGCATTCTGCGCCTGCTGCGCCAAATCGCGCCCGACGTCGAACTGCACGCCAGCACCCAGACCAGCATCACCGACGCCGAAGGCGTCCGCTTCGCCCGCAGCCTCGGCGCCGATCGCGTCACCCTCGCCCGCGAACTTTCGCTCGCCGAAGTCCGCGCCATCCGCGAGCAAACCGATTTCCCCCTCGAAATCTTCGTGCACGGCGCGCTCTGCGTGGCCTACTCCGGCCAATGCTTCTCCTCCGAAGCCTGGGGCGGACGCAGCGCCAATCGCGGCCAATGCGCCCAAGCCTGCCGCCTGCCTTATGACCTCATCGTGGACGACGAAAAAGAACCGCTGGGTGACGCGCGCTATCTCCTCTCGCCCGGCGATCTCTACACGCTCAAAGAAATCCCCGAAATCGTCGCCTCCGGCGTTGCCGCGCTCAAAATCGAAGGCCGCTACAAAGACGCCGATTACGTAACCATCGCCACCCAGGCATATCGCAAGGCCGTCGACGACGCATGGGCCGGCAGGCCGCACCACGTAATCCGCGCAGAAGAACTCGAACTCGAGCAGGTCTACTCGCGCGGTCTGGGCCCATATTTCGTCACTGGAACGAATCACCAGACCGTGGTCCGCGGCCGCGCCCCGCGCCATCGCGGCGTGCTCATGGGACATGTCGCGCAGGTTGGCGCGGATTCCGTCCTGATCGAACCGGACGCCGCGCACGAAATCGCGCCGCTGAAGGAAGGAGACGGCATCGTCTTCGACGCGGCCGACTGGCGCAGCCCTGAAGATCCCGAGGAAGGCGGTCGCGTCTATGAAGCCACGCCTCTTCGCGACGGAAAACTGCGTCTCCGCTTCGCCAATCGCGCCGTCCGCTTCGATCGCATCCGCCCCGGCGATCTGGTCTGGCGCACCAGCGTTTCCTCGGCGTCTCAACCCGCGCCGCCGCATCGGCAACCCGTGCGCGTGCGTGTGACCGCTCGCGCCGGATCTCCGCTGACAGCCGAATGGTCGCTCGTCGACCGTCCCGAAATCAGCGTCGCAGTGACATCGGCCTCGCCAACAACCATCGCGCGCAACCAAGCCATCTCCGTCGAATCCCTGCGCGAACAACTCGGCCGGTTGGGCAACACACCCTACGAACTGGCGGAACTTTCGCTTCAACTCGAAGGTGCGCCCTTCGCGCCGGTATCGATGCTGAACCAGATGCGCCGCGAGGCCGTCGAGAAACTCCAGAGCATCCAGACCACGCTGCCTCACCGCATTGAGGTCGAGCCCGCCGTCGCCCTCACCGCCGCGAAACTGCCGAAGCCCGCGCAGTACCCAGCTCAATCGCCCGAACTCCATCTCCTGGTCCGCACGCCCGATCAACTCTCCGCGGCCATCGACCTCGCACCCGCGAGCATCACCCTTGATTACCTCGATCTCTACGGCCTGCGCCCGTCGGTGGATCGCGTCAAAGCGAGCGGCCTTGTCGCGCGCGTAGCCGCGCCCCGCATCCTCAAACCCGGCGAAGCGCGCATCGTCAACTTTCTGCTAAGCCTCGATTGCCAAATTCTGGTGCGCTCCACCGGCATCGTGAACGCTCTTCGCGATCGGCAGCATCCGTTCCTCATCGGCGATTTCAGCCTGAACGCCTCCAATTCGCTCTCCGCCGCCGAGTATCTGAAGCTCGTTTCGCGTCTTACCCCCACCCACGATCTGAACGCCGCCCAGATAGCGGATCTCGCCCGCGACGCCGGCGCGGAAGACCTCGAAGTAATCGCGTATCAGCACCTGCCCGTCTTTCACACCGAGCACTGCGTCTTCTGCCGGTTTCTCTCGACCGGCACGAGCTACAAAGACTGCGGACGCCCCTGCGAAAAGCATCGCGTGGGACTGCGCGACCGCAACGGCCGTTCCCATCCTGTGATGGCCGACGTCGGCTGCCGCAACACCGTATTCGGCGCCGAAGCGCAGGAAGCGAGCGCGCATCTCGACCTCTGGCGCGCGGCCGGCATCCGCCACTTCCGTCTCGAATTCGTACATGAATCGGCGGCGCAGGTACGGGATGTCACCCATTTGTTCAGGCTCGCCCTCTCGGGTCAAATCACCACCGCGCAACTCAACCGGGAACTGAAAGCCCTCGCACCCGAAGGCACGACGCAGGGAAGCCTTTTCATACCCGCAAATTATCTGGCCCTGACCGTCCTGCAATAAACAGGTTTGTGCCGATCTGTACGCCGCCGCATCCTGGCGAGCTTCGTGCACAGCACCATGGCAGGTCCAAACCCATGCGTCTTATCGCTCTCATCGTCGGATGTTTAGCCCTGATTTCCTGCCAGGACAACCCGTTCTCTTCCTCCTCGTCCATCCATGAAACCAGCTACGAAAGGACCCAGCCGCCGCAACCCGCTGCCGGAAAAATCCCGCCGCGAGGACCGGTCTTGTCTTATGCGGACACCGTAGACCGCGTCGCCCCCGCGGTGGTAACGGTTCGCGCCGAGCTTCGCGTCAAGGCGCCCCAGCAGTTCCCGTTCGGCGACGATCAGCTCTTCCGCTTCTTCTTCGGCCAGCCGGGGCCACAGCAAAGCCGGCCACAGCAGGAGATCGAACACGCCTTGGGTTCGGGCGTCATTGTCCGGACCGATGGATACATTCTCACCAATCACCACGTTGTTGACGGCGCCGAGAAAATCTCCGTCGACTTGGGCGATCGCCGCACCTTTAAAGCGAAGCTGGTTGGCTCCGACCCGCCCAGCGACCTCGCCGTGCTGCGGATCGAGGCCACCAACCTGCCGGTGCTTTCTCTCGGCGATTCCGACAAGGTGCGCGTCGGCGATGTTTGTCTCGCAGTCGGCAATCCGCTCGGAATCGGCGAGACGGTCACCGCCGGCATCATCAGCGCCAAAGGCCGCACCACCGATATCAGCAACGGCAGCTTCGAAGACTTCCTGCAGACAGACGCGCCCATCAATAAAGGCAATTCCGGCGGCGCTCTGGTCGATTCCAGCGGCGAACTGATCGGCATCAATTCCGAAATCGTCTCCGAATCGGGCGGAAACATCGGCATCGGCTTCGCCATTCCTTCCAACATGGCCAAGAACGTGATGGATCAGCTCATCACCAAAGGCAAGGTCACGCGCGGACAGTTGGGCGTCACGGTGCAATACATCAATTCCGATCTCGCCGCCAGCCTTGGCATGAAGGAAGTGCGCGGCGTGCTGGTAAACGGCGTGACCTCGGGCGGACCAGCCGACCACGCCGGCCTTAAGTCGGGCGACGTAATCCTCGACATGAATGGAACTCAGATCAACGACGTGAACGCGCTGCGTAACCAGGTGGCCGCCGCTCAACCCGGCACGACAGTGACACTCACCATCCTCCGCAATGGACATCAGCAGCAGATGCCGGTCAAGCTCGGCGAATTCAAGCCGCAGACCGGGGCCGCATCGAATGGCCCGGCAGAGCAGCAATCGCCCGCGGGCAAGCTGGGCCTTTCCCTGCAGCCGATGACCAGCGGTCTGGCGAGCCAACTCGGCCTGCCGCCTACGACCACCGGACTGGCCGTCGCCGGCGTCGACCCCAACGGTCCCGCGGCCAGCGCGGGCATCCAGGCCGGCGATGTAATTGAGCAGGTGAACCGTCAGCCGGTCCGATCGGTCGATGAACTGCGGTCGGCATTGCAGAAATCGGGCAACCGCCCGGCTCTGCTCCTGGTCAACCGCAAAGGACAGACCATCTTCGTCCCGGTCACCACCCACTGAGGAAAGACCGCTTGCTTGCGCGCGCGGCTCGGTGCGACAGGTGCTTCACCTTGTAGGGCAGTCATCGCGATGTGCCGTTCGGCTCACGACGGAGCATAAAAATGGCCAACGGCAGCATCGTAGAGTCAACGATTTCCGGCCATTTTCGGAAGAGTGTGGTAAGCTGCGGCGGATTGGCAATCCAATGCCACGTAGATTTTCCAGCCCTATTGTGGGGCCGGCGCTTCGGCGCTGCCAGCCGCCCTTCCGGGCGGCCCTGGAGTCGCGCAAATTCGAGGGTTATTAATCGATCTCGGGCCGGGCAGAAGCCCGGCCGCTGGAGTTTCTACATTTTCAGGCAGCGGCAGCCTGAACCATGGCTTCCTCGGTGACTCGGAATCCGAAAGGAGCGAGTAACTGGGGGTGCTGCGCCATCTCTTTGCGGAGGAGAGTGACCAGATCCAGGGCGGAAGGCCGCCGGGCTCTGCGTCGCCACTTGGGGAGTGGCGCGTAGGCCTTGCCGCGCTCGGCGC
>JASHSD010000813.1 GCA_030036985.1 Bryobacteraceae bacterium | reverse complement strand
CCCCGGATCACCTGGTGAGAGAGAAGTTCCTTCGAGCAGTATCGTCGATACGCCGCGCAAGCAGCGCGAAACGGCTATTCTGTCGTTTGCCGCAGCGCACTTGGCGACGGTAATTCGCAAAAAGAGGATGTCTACTGCGCCCGAGGATGTCGGCTGATGTTCCAGTCGCTCGGCAACGGAGTCGGAAGCGACTGGCGGGTAGTGATCGTCGGATTCCAAATGGGAATGTATAGAACGGCGCGCATCCAGGGGCGAGAGGAATAATGGGGGCATTCGTATGGATATTCTTGACTCAATCGCGATTATGATCCCATGTGGCGCCTGCGGTGGCCGCTATGAGGTAATTCTTAAACAGGTGGCCCTCTCGCAGCAGATGATCCACGATGGATGCCCGGTCCACGCTGACACGGAATGCCCTCCGCTGTATTATGCTCCGCTTATCGATCGCAATCTGGCTGACGAGCTCCAGAAAATCTGGGCACGCCTCGAACAGCAAGCGCACGCGGCGGGCGGCGAATTGAGACTGCACGGCACACTGTAATTGAACGGAAGGTTCCGAGATGGACTTGCAAAAAGGACAGAGCAAGGCAGAAATGCCTGCGGCAGAAGTCGTCGGTATCGCAGGCATGGTGAGTTATCAGGACGGGTCTGTTATCAGCCGAACGCTGCTGAAACGGGCAACCGGGACGGTCACACTGTTCGCCTTCGACGAGGGGGAAGGGCTCAGCGAGCATTCTGCGGCATTTGATGCATTGGTACACGTTCTGGAGGGAGAAGCGGACATCACGATTTCCGGCAAGATGCTGCGTACTCACGCAACTGAGGCAGTGCTCCTGCCGGCAAACCAGCCACATGCGGTCAAGGCCGTCACCAGGTTCAAGATGCTCTTGACGATGATTCGTTCCTGACCAGCTCACCGATCTGGAGCGACGGTTCCGTCGGTTGAATGTGGTGTAACCTACGTGCGGCTGCTTTGCATGGCGCACTGCGGGGCCGGGAACTACGGGCGCGAGACAGCAGCATTACGCAGATCGGCGCCGCGCCAGCCACGAACCCAAAATCTTGTTCATCTATTCACTCGAAACAGAATTTCGGGATGCAGACTCGATCTGTGGCGAAGTGAAGCCGATCGAATCTACTCACCAATTGAGCGCGCCCACTGCATCGCGAGTTCACTGTCTGTGCCCGACGTCTGCGCCGTCTTTATTGTCAATACATCCAGAGTGAATATAAGAGTCTGACCATTCTGACACAGCGATCCCTCGGGCCTGCTGAATCAATCAGATTACTCGCGAGGTGCGGTCCCGACGAACCCAACATCATCTGGGCAGACGAGCATCCCGATCGACGCGCTTAATGAAGACGTACATCGCGCAACATGCTGCGCACAGCACTCCGGAAACGATAGCTCCGGGCAGTGCCGTTTCCGTGTGTCCAGCCAGAAACGCGTCAAGAGTCGCCGAAAGCAGCCATACCTGCACCGCCAGCAGAATCACGAGCAATGCGGTGATGGCGTCGATTGCGGTTAGTCCGCGGCCCTGTTGCGGAGCATCCTGAGGAGATTGCCTCATCACACTCACACCTCTGGCTTCATTCCGATAGCCACCAGAGCATCCCCACTTCGCTCCAGCACGACCTGCGGAAGAGGGCGCGTGGGCGGCCCCTGCAGCACCGATCCGTCTGTCACGGAGAAATAGCCTTGATGGCAGGGGCACTCCAGACGGTCGTGCTCGCGTGCATAGAATACCGCGCAGGACAGGTGGGTGCACTTCTGGCTGTAAGCGACATACGTTGCGTCCGCGGCGCGGATTATGATGCACTGATCGGCGGGTTTGGGATACTGAAACAGCTTGACGCCGCCGACTGGAATCTCGCTCGCCTCCGCAATCGTCCTGCGCGGGTATTCCGGCGCCTTCCGCAGCCAACTCCGCAGCAGAATCCAGAGATTTCCGGCGAACATTCCAACGCTGGCAAGCGTCAGGAATTTGGCAAGCTGCCTCCGGCTGACATAGTGTTCGTCAGCGCGCGACACGGAGAATTCATCGCGCCAGAGCGGTTCATTCTCGCGCCGTGGCGACGGCAAGGTCTTATTCATTAGTGTTCTCCCACATGTACTCGGTGATGTCTGCAGTTACCGAGTCCGTTCCCGGAGGCGTCATCATATATACCTTCGTTCGGAGGGTCTGGTTCCCGAAATGAAAAATATTCGTCGGCTTTTCCTGTCGCCCGGCTATCTCCTCGGGGCGCACATACGCGAGCGCCTGACTGGGACAGACTGTGGCGCACATGGGGCGTTTGCCCACCGACGTACGGTCATAGCACATGTCGCACTTCATCATCTGCTCATACTCGGGTATGATCTTCGGGATGCCGAAAGGACACGCCAGCACGCAGTTTGAGCATGCGATGCATCGCGGCTTCAGCGAAGACAGAACAACCCCGTCCTCGCCTTTTTTGATGGCGTCGGCTGGGCATACCTGGGCGCAGGTGGGTTCTTCGCAATGCCAGCAGACGTACGCGGCAGTGCCAATCATTTCCGACCTGTCGATGAAATCGAAATTGATCATGGACCGCCCGCGATGCGTGTCGCATTCCTCGCAGGCTTTGACGCAGGCCTGGCAGCCGATGCAGCGTGAAGGATCCACGTAAAATTCGTATCCGTACATTTATCGTGCCTCAGGGTGCTCAGCCTCGCGCGGTGGGCCCTCCGCCCTTTCGATGCGGCAGGCGGACACTTTGAATTCAGGGATCTTGCTGCGGGGATCGAGAGTCCGGTGTGTCAGTTTGTTGGCGCTCTTGCTGTCGGGCCAGTGATATGGAATGAACACCGTGTCCGGGCGGATGGTCTTGACGACACTGGCCCGGAGCGTGACGCGCGATCGGCGGCTGGTGACCGTCACCCAATCCGTGTCTGCTATTCCGTGCTGTTCCGCCAGCCGCGGATGGATTTCGACGCGAGGTTCGGGATAAATGTCGACGAGGCCGCCGATGCGCCGCGTTTGGGCACCAGACAGATACTGACTCACGACCCGGCCCGTCGTCAGAAATACCGGAAATTCCGAACTGACCGGATCACCGCTTTCGCGCCATGTCGCGACCTGAAACCGGCATTTGCCATCGGGGGTAGAACGACACGCCGTTCTCCAGCAGATTCGGAGTACCTGGATGATCGATAGTGGGGCAGGGCCAGAAGACGCCCATCTGTGCGTCGAGTTTTTCGTACGTGATCCCGTAATAATCGGCGTGCCCGCCCCGGGAAGCAAGTCGCAGTTCCTCGAAGATCTCACGCGGATTCTTAAAAGGGAAAAACTTCTCTTTGCCCAGCCGGCGGGCAAGATCGCAGACGATATCCGAATCGCGCCGCGCGTTGTCCGGCGGGTTCACAGCCTGCTGAATGTGAATCACCCGACCTTCGGTGCTGCATGTCACGCCTTCTTCCTCTTCCTGCAGGCTTCCGGCCAGCACGACGTCGGCATAGCGCGCGG
>JASHSD010000812.1 GCA_030036985.1 Bryobacteraceae bacterium | reverse complement strand
CCGTGATCTGACGGCGCTCGATGCCGGCTTCCTGCGCGGTCTTCTCGATCAGAGCCTCGACATCGGGATCGGGCGTGGCCTTGCGGTTTTCGTCGTAGAGATACCAGCCGCGGCCGGTCTTCTGGCCGTAGCGCCCCATTTCGAAAAGCTTCTGCAGCATAATCGGCCTGCGAACGCCCGGTTTGACGAGGTGTTTGTAGAGCTGCTGCACGCGCCAGTTGAGATCGATGCCGCCCATATCGTCGACCGCGAAAATACCCATAGCCATACCGAAATTGGTGAGCGCGCGGTCCACCTGCGCGGGCGTCGCGCCTTCTTCCACCAGAAACTGGGCTTCGCGCATATATGGGAACATCATGCGATTGCCCACGAAGCCCATCGAATTGCCCACCAGCACGCCGACCTTTCGCAACGTCTTCGCCAGAGCCATGGCGGTCGCGATGACCCGTTTCGAGGTCTCTTTGCCGCGCACAATTTCGACCAGCCGCATCACATGCGCCGGACTGAAGAAGTGCATCCCGATCACCATCTGCGGACGCGAAGTGACGGCGGCAATCTCGTCGATATCGAGCGTGGAGGTGTTCGTCGCCAGCACGCAATCGGGTTCGGCGACCTTATCGATCTCGGCAAACAGCTGCTTCTTGACGGCCATGTCCTCGAATGCGGCTTCGATGATGATATCGACGTTTTCGAATCCGGCGTAATCGAGCTGGGGATGGATCAGGGCCATGCGTTGATCCATAACCGCCTGCGGGAAACGGCCCTTGGCGACAGAGTTCGCGTAGTTCTTGCGCACCGTGGCGACCCCGCGATCGAGCGCCTCCTGCGTGGTGTCTTTAATAAGGACCGCGATGCCCGCGTTCGCCAGCGCCATGGCGATGCCGCCGCCCATGGTTCCCGCGCCGATAATGCCGGCCTTGCGCAGCGGATAAGGCTGGGTGTCTTTCGGAACGTCCGGAACCTTCGCCACCGCGCGTTCCGCAAGAAAGGCGTGGATCAGCGCGGATGCCTGCTCGGTGGTGAGCGATCGATTGGAAATCTCTTTTTCCTTTTTGCAGGCTTCGGCGAATGAAAGCGTCGTTGCGCCTTCCAGCGCTTCGAGCGCCATGATCGGCGCGGTCTGGTTGCGGCGGGTTTTGCGCGCGAGCTCTCGGGCCGCGGCAAAGGCGGCAGCATTGCCTTCCGGCGTGCCGAGTTTTTCGTTGCGATCGCGCGTCTTGGTGAAGGGCGCGCCTGCGATCTCCTGCGCGAACGCAATAGCGGCCGAGAGCAGATCGCCCTCGACGATCTTATCGATCAGGCCGATTTCAAGCGCCGCAGGGGCCTTCATGATCTGGCCGGAAACCAGCATCTCCGCCGCTTTCGCCACGCCGACCAGACGCGGCAGCCGCTGCGTGCCTTCGGCGCCCGGCACGATACCGAGGTTCGCTTCCGGCAATCCGACCTGCGCCTCCGCCGTGGCGATGCGGTACTGCGCCGCCATGGCGAGTTCGAGTCCGCCGCCCAGCGCCGCGCCCTGAATCGCAATCACGACAGGCTTGGGGGAATCTTCGATCGCAGTCAGCAGCGGATGGATGTCGGGACCGGCCGGTTTGCCCGCGGCGATGTTGCGGGCGAATTCGTTGATATCGGCCCCGGCGATGAAAGCCCTTCCGCCGCCGATGACGACGATCGAATTCACGGAGGGGTCGGCCCGCGCCGTTTCGACGGCTTGCAGCATCCTCTCGGGAATGCCGGGACTGAGAGCGTTCACCGGAGGATTATCGATAGTAATGACGGCGACCGGGCCGTGGTTAACGAGGGTTATCGGCTGAGGCATCTGTCATTGTGCCACGAAGCATCGGTTGGATTCACGCCCCAAATGGGTTCGTATTTCCGTAGGGCAGGTTGTTAACCTGTGGGGCCAGGCCTTCGGGCCTGCGGCCGGGCTTCTGCCCGGCCCGAGAACGATCAAAACCACTATCTAACCCTCGGATTTCCGTGACTCCAGGCCGCCCGGAAGGGCGGCTGGCAGCGCCGAAGCGCCGGCCCCACAACAAGGCCGGAAAATCCGGGTGGCATTGGATTGGCAATCCGCTTGGCTTGGGCTTCGAGAGAGCCTGGTGAGCCCCCCAAAATGGGTTCGTATTTTCGAATGGCTCCGCAAGCCCCCGCCCGCGCCGGCATACAATTGATCTCGGACCGGCTTAAACCCGCCTCCCCGACAAATGCGAATCCTGGCTCAAATTCGGCCCGGCGCCGGTGTTCTGGCTGGCAGGATGCTCCTAAGCCTGGCTGCATGTGACCTCCGGGGCCAGGCGGTCGATGGCCGCCCCGCATTCGAGGTGGCGTCGTTAAAACCCGCCAAATCCGAAACCGGCGTCGATCGAATTCAACGTTCCGGAGGGAACCTCATTATCGAAAACGTATCCCTCAAAAGGCTGATCGGCATGGCATATGGCGTAGCTGAAGGCCGGGATTATCTGTTTTCAGGTCCGGGCTGGATGGACTCCGAAAGGTTCGACATTCACGCGAAGTTTCCGCCGGAGACCACGGAACCGCGGGTCCTTCTTATGTTGCAGCGGCGGCTGCTGGATGAAAGATTCAAGCTGAAGCTTCACCGGGAACCGCGCCAATTCTCAGTCTATGCGCTCGTCCTCGACAAACGCGGCCCGAAACTGCGGCCGACAACGACGCCGGGTCCTTATCGGTTCAGCGCGCAATCCGGCCATGCGGTCGGAGCGTCGCTTTCCATGGCGCAGTTTGCCGATCGGCTCTCTCGCCCGGTGTTTCAGCTGGACCGCCAGGTTGTCGACTTCACCGGACTTGAGGGGACGTTCGACCTGACTCTCGACTGGCAGCAGGAAAACCTTCAGCAGGACGCTCAAGCCGACGGTCCCGATCGCGGATCGATTTTTTCGGCTTTGCCCGAACAGCTTGGGCTGAAACTCGAGCCTCGAAAACTTTCACTGGACGTTCTCGTAGTGGATGGCGGAGTGAAAGTCCCCGCTGAAAACTAGTGTGCCGTCCCGGCTAATTCTTTACAACGGCGAACTTTGTCGAGAATAACGTCGGCGGATGCTTTCCAGATAAAGGCCTTGGGCGTTTCGTTCCAGCTTGCGAGCCACGCGTAGATGGCGCGTTCGAGTTCCTCCACGGAATGGAAGGCGCCGCGCCGAATCATCTTGTCCGTGATGAGGCCGAACCAGCGTT
>JASHSD010000811.1 GCA_030036985.1 Bryobacteraceae bacterium | reverse complement strand
AAGAAATCATGATTACAGGCGGCGTGAAATTCGGCGGAGACTGGGAGGCGGCCAGGAACGGACTTGAACGACTCGCAGGTCACGGCAATAACAGCGTGCTGTTCAGTCCGCGTCAATTGCGCGATCTGGGATCGTTCGCCATCGACACGATCAAGGCGCGAGTTGCAAAGGGCATCGGCTCGGACGATCGTCCTATGCCTCCCCTCAAGGGCGTAACAAAGCCGAACAAATCCGGAGGCCCAAGTCGTCGTCAAAGCTACGCGCAATTCAAATCCCGCCACGGCCTTCAGCCGATCCGCGATCTGAGGGGCGTGCCCGAACCGCACATGCTCGACGACATCAGCGTCATGTCCGTTTCCGGGGACACGGTTCGGATCGGCTTCACTACGGACTATCCGGGTCGGTTGACGGCGATGAAAAACGAGAAACGTTCGCCGTTTTTCTCCATCAGCGACGGAGATCAGGGCGCTATAACGGCTTACGCACAGGATATGCTCGACGAAAACGTCGCGGTGATTGCCCTGGAGATGGGCGCTAAGTAAGCGAGAGGACAAATTATGCCAAATACCAGTCTTAGCCTGAGCCTTCAGGCGAACGCGGAAGGCGACGGTTCATTAGAGCGGGTTTCGCCGACTCTGGATAAGATCGCCGCGAGCGCCGATAAAGCCGGGAAATCGATCCAGGGCATCGCCGGCAGCTCAAGCCGCGATATTCAGACGTTCACTGGCGAAATTGCCAAGGCCTCGGCCGAGTTGATTGCATTCGGCGCCGCGCACAAGCTTGCGATTCAGTCTATGGAGTCCTACTCTGCGGCCACCATTCGATCCGGAAGCGCGACGGAGACTCTGCTCAACGGATACCGCGCGCTCAGGCTCGCGTTTTCTCCCACTGTGTTTACCGCCGCGACAATCGGAGTAGGGATTCTCGCCGAGAAAACGATCGAGCTTGTCAACGCGCGCGGAAAGCTGATCGAACAACAGGCGTTGATGGCCGCGACGACGGGTAAATCCATCAGCGGTATCGACGCTATCCACACCTCCGCCGTGCTGTCTGGATCCAGTGAGCGCGTCCTCCAGCGCTTGGTGGACGCCTCGAAGGCCGCGAAAGGAACCGCCGACTACGCCAAGGGTCTCTCGACGCTCGGCATGAGC
The DNA here is from genome assembly GCA_030036985.1 of Bryobacteraceae bacterium. Classification (GTDB taxonomy): domain Bacteria; phylum Acidobacteriota; class Terriglobia; order Bryobacterales; family Bryobacteraceae; genus BOG-234. Next base: position 4,546 of record JASHSD010000811.1, on the reverse strand, counting down.
CAAGGTCAGGCCGACGCCATGCAATGGACGGGGTACCTCGGGGCCATCGCGGAGTCCTTCCGGTCCATCAAGGATCCCGTAGACCGGGCAACCCTTTCGGTGCAGCTATTCGGCAAGGAGAACGCGGGCCTCGCGCTTTCCACGCTGGACGGTACGTTTGCGAGTTCGGTCAGGGCGATTGACACCTGGGGACTGACCCTGTCGGACGTTTCGAGATCCCGCATTTCCGACTTCCGTCGCGACATACGCAATCTGGACGACGATATTCGCTCGATAGAGGTCGATTTTCGCGCCGCAGGCGAAAAGATCAAGCAGGCGCTGGAAGTCGGCGGGGCGGATGTCTACGCGTGGTCTAAGAGCGGTCTGAGCGCAATAGGTCAGACGATGGGTGGCGCTCACCGGGAGTTCATCGAGGGCGCGTACGGCGCGCCGAACGACGTGGTATCGCCCGGCGCGGTTATGGGATATCTCACCGGCGCGCCCGTCATCAGTGCCGAGGCCCAGCGCGCGCTCGAAAATGCCAATGTCGGCGCTCAGTCGTCGATTGCGACGTCGACGCAGTCCGGCGTTACGTCCACGCTTGAGCGAGGCGTGCTTTTATCCATGGCTGCCGACGCGAGATCGCGAGCGGCCATTGAAGCCGATCTCTCGCGCCAGCGCGAGAGGCTGGCGAAGTCCGCCGAGGCGATCCGGGGAGGCGATCACAGCATTGAGCAGTACGCCGAGTATCAGGGAGCGTCGCAGGCAGTCGCCCGCGGCACATCGCAGATTCAGGGAATCGATATCGCGCGAAGGCAGAACGAAGCGTTGCGCCAGAGCCGGGAGCTTCTGTTCCGCTCCCAATTCGATCCGACCACGGGCCGTGATATCCGCAGCGAAATCGATCGCGCCACAACATACACGGACGACGATGGGAACCTGCAAAAATTCAAGCTGTTGGATGAGGCGCGGCGCAACCTTGAGGCCGGTTTTCACGCTTATGTGCTAAGTTTCCAAGAGGCCGCTTCCGATAATGCCATCAAGGACATTGAGAGCGAATACAAGCTTGCGGTCAAATACGATGCCGACCTCGCGCGCAAGCAGCGTGAGTACCCGACCGAAACCGCACGGATTGGCACGGAAACCATTCGTGCGGCCTTCGCCAACCAGACGAGTGTACTCGGCTACAACCGCGACGCGGCGCTACGCGCGAACGAATTCAGCTCCATTACCCCGGCGCGCACCATTCGGCCGGACGGGATGGATGCCGACGATTACCAGCGCCAACGGGAGGTGATGGAGGCGAACGCAAGCGTATCCTCGATCCGCAATCGGAGTTCGATAGAACAAAATTACGTCACAAAGAAGGCACTGGCCGATGCCGCATCGATCGAGCGCGAACAGCAGTCGGCTTTGATCGGAGTAGCGACGGCTCTCGCGGCCGGACAGATCACAAGGTCTCAGGCTGCGGACCGGTACAGCGCAATATCGGAGAGCGGCGGCCAACAAGGAAGCGCGCTCAACGATCAGTACGCGGCCGACCTGCTCAAGGTCCAGCAGCAGGCCGTCATCGACACCACACAGGTGCTGAAGAATCTCGAAGACCAGCAGGTAGCGCGCATTTAGACCATTATAGACCGGCAGCAGCAACAAATTGCGAGTCTGAGCGGCGGCCTCTTCGACGCTCTCACGTCGCGCAACCGTTCTACCGCGATGCGCGATTACACGCGCGGAATCATCCTCGATTTCGGTCGCCAGATCTCGGAGAACGTCGGGAGTCAGATCATTTTCCCCGTGCTGAGGTCGGCCCTGCCGCAGTCGGACAGCCCGCTTCTCAAGGGAACCATTTTGGAGAAGGCCGGCGACGGCGCCCTGAAGACGACCGCGGCCCCGGCGCTGGTTGCCGCCGGGATGAGCCTATCGGATGCCGCGCGCGATCTGGCTGCGGCCGCCGCGCGATTTTCGCCGGGCGGCTCGGGCAGCTCGATTTCGGGCGCCGGTTTCTCTTCGTCGGGCGGTTCGGGACTCCCGACCTACGATCCGTCGACCGGCACATTTTCGTCCGGCGCGATCGCGCCGGCGGCCTCCATGGCGTCCGCTGCCGTGACCTCGACGACGGTAGCGACGGGAGCAACCGCGTTGCTCAAAGCGATGAACACGCCGAGCATTTTTGGCGGCGGAAACTTCGGCGCGGGCCTTTCGAGCGTGGGCAGTAACAACGCGCTGGCGATCCTGATGGGTACGAACACGACCGGTCCGACAACGCTCAGCAGCCAGATCGGCGCGGGAGTTGGCCTTGGTGGAATGCTTGCCGCGGGCGGCTTGGCAATCTACTCGGGCATCGAACAGGGCGGGATCGGCGGCGACATGAAGGCGGCCGGAAGCGCGGCTGGAATAGCGGGAGCGGCCGTGGGTGAGATCGCCAAGGCTATCGGCGCGGTCAGCCCGGTCTTATCGGCCATTCCTATCGTCGGAACGGCGCTCGCGGCCGTCCTTCCTCTCGTCGGCAGTTTGCTGGGAAACAACGTAGAAAAAAGGCAGAACAATATTAGTCAGGAGTTGCAGGCGAATGCCTATTTGGCCCCGACTGCCTTGAACGTCACGCAGAGCAGCTCCGGTACATTCACAACCCTAGGAACGCGGGGCAACCTGGAAACGACCGACTTCAGCCCGTACCCGAAGGTAACGGAGCCGTTCCTGTGGGAGCAGACACACGGACTGCTGGGTCCGCCTCCGACTTGGTATCAGGTCCCCGGAGGTCAGACCTCGCAATTCGGGGCGCCAGTCAACAATCAATCGCCGGAGACGACGACTCCTGCTGTCCGAACCGGGTCTGAGGCGCAGCCGGTCGTTCACAACCACTACTGGACAGTGAACGCGATGGACTCGCAGTCGTTCACCGACTTCGCAAGAACCAACCACATGGCGATTGGCGAAGCGGCGGCCGATAACCTCCAGCAAAATCCGGGTCGATTTGCGGCCGAGGTGAAGAATACGGCGACTTATGGCTAACTGGCCGCTGAAGTCCAGCGGACGGCCGGCGTGAGGTAACGAGGTATATGCAAACGCGAACCGTTTCCGATCTGCGCGATTACCAGAAGCGCGCCGTCGAAGAGAGCCTCGAATGGCTTGAGGCGCGGTCGAAAGGGATCACAGTGTCCGGTCTGGCCACGGCCCTGGGTATCCTCCCTCCCGGAGTCGAATATTGGCTAAAAAAAATAAAGGCGACGCCTATTGGGCGCCGCGGCAACTCGGCCCTGTATGCCCCGGACGTTCTCGACGAAATCGAGGCCCTTCGCCGCGCGCCGCGGAAAGCCCACGGTTCCAAGGAAGGAACCGCGGGCAAGGCAGCTTTCTGATTCTATTCCTTGAGTTCCGCCAGTTCGCGGTCGAAATCGGCGGAAACGCTGGCGACGAGGTGAGGAAAAGCCCGGTAAAGCCGACGCGCCGCCAGTAGATTACTGGCGGCCTCATCGTACGTCTTGCAGCCTTCCACGCCGGCTTTCATCACCGTCGGGACGGCCTTGGCGGCCGATCCGATCGCTCCGGCCCTGAGCATGGCCAGATGGGCTTTGAGGGCAACGTATTCGGCACCCGTCAGGTCGAACCAGCGTATCTTCACAGACCGGCCTCTCTCATCAAATCAGCTCTGAACTTCTCCCGCATGTCTAGGAATGCCATCGCTTTGCCCGGAATTGCGTATTTGTCCATCTCAGATTGGTTTACGCCGGCGAGATCCATCAACTCGATGAACCATTTCGACAACTCGGCCGGGGCGCAGGTAATCAGGTGCTTGCAATAGTCCGCGCTATCAACGGAACTTCTTCGGTAGAGCGCTCGCGCGATCCCGACCGAATCGACAAACCTTATCGCCTCCTCCTTTATCCGCTGTTCAACGCGAGCCATTGCCACCGTCCGAAACTCCATCTGCTCCTGGGTCCCTTTCCCGCGCGGCCGTGGTATCGCGACACCGGCGCTCTTGAGAAGCCTCCTTGCGGCGCGGATCTCTTCTTTACCGAAGGTCCGCGTCGGGCGCCCATCAGCGAGCGCCATCGCGATTGATACGATGTAGTCCTGTTTTGATCTCATCGTCGGACGCCTCAGCATTCGATCGTCGCCGCGAGCGATCGAATCTGCACCATCTCGGAGCGCGAAAAAGTGATTCGAGGCGTCTTTGGCGGCCTCTTAATGATGCGCTCCAGCATCGATGTGAGAGGCTCGCCGAGCGCATGGACCAGCTCGGCCTTTCCGTCGCGCCGCGCCCGCAGGAAAGCCCGCGCCACGCGCCCTACGTCGGATTCGTCGAGGGCGATCTCATAGGTTATTTCATCGAAGAGACGCACGAGATTACGCACTTCGAGTTCAATATCTGACGGCCGGCTTCGTTCCGGCGTGCTTTCTGACATCGGTAATTCTCCTTTTCTTCTGATGGTTTACTGCTGTGCGGTCACGGTTGCCCGCGATCCTCTCCACGCCCGCCGACCGTCGCCTTTCGCCTGCATGGCGGCGTCGTAGAAGTCCGCAAGCCGTTCCGTGCCCGGCGCGGTCAGCGTGGGCCGGTAATCGG
>JASHSD010000810.1 GCA_030036985.1 Bryobacteraceae bacterium | reverse complement strand
CTGCGAGCGCGCGAGGAATGAGGTCTATTGGACGCATTACCCGCAATTCCCGGGGCGAATCGATCCCGAGGTCCTTGAACTTTCGCGCGGTCACCATGACCCGGGATTCCAGCGAGGTCACCGCGGAGTTGTAGGAGTTGACGGCGCCGTTGAGATTCTTCCCGAGGTCCGCGAAAAGCTCGCCCAGCCTGCAGAGGCGGTCGTAGAGATCCCGACCCAGATCTGCTGTTTTCTGAGCATTGTCCGCGAGCGCCGCCTGATGCCACCCGTATGCGACGGCCTTCAATAGCGCTATGAGGGTCGTCGGCGTTGCAATGATAACGCCCCGCTGTGTACCGGATTCGATCAGCTCCGGATCGTGTTGGAGAGCCGCGCTGAAAAAGGATTCCCCCGGGAGAAACATGACCACATAATCAGGTGATGGCTGAAACTGAGACCAGTAGCTTTTGGCCGCTAGGCGGTCAATGTGCGACCGGACTTGGGCCGCATGGTTCTTCAGCCCGGCAGTGCGCGTGTCCTCATCAACAGCGTCGATTGATTCCAGGTACGATTTGAGGGGGACCTTCGAGTCAACCACGATTGTCCTGCCGAGCGGTAGGCGGACGACCAGGTCGGCGCGCAATCGGCCATCCTCGGTATCGGTGGACTGCTGGAGAACGAAATCGCATCGTTCCACCATACCGGCGAGCTCCACGACCCGCTTTAACTGGATTTCTCCCCATCGCCCTCGGCCCTGCGGTGTTCGCAAGGCGTTTTTTAGACTTGACGTTTCGAATCGCAGTTCTTTCTGAGCATCCCCCATGGTTTTGATCTGTTCCGATAAACCCGCATAAGCCCCGGCGCGATTCTTTTCCAACTCCTGAATCTGCTGCTCATACCGCTGGAGCGATTCGGCCAGAGGTTTGACCAACTGGTCGATAGCGGCCTGGCGATTCGCGAGATCGCCTTTCGCTTGGGCCTGGTGTTTCTCCAGCGTCTCGCGAGCCAGTTGGAGAAACGCCTGATTGTTGTTTCTCAGGGCTTCGACGGAAATCGCGCCGAAGGCGTCGGATAGCCTCTGGCGTGCGTCCTCGATCAGGAGAACCTTTTCCTGGGCGGCCTTGCATTCAACATCGAGCCTGGCGGCGAGCTCAGCCTCTCTGGCTCGCAGTCGGAAGCATTCATCCCGGAGGGCGTTAATCTGACTTCTGTCTTCGTCAGACTTTTTGGCGAATTCACGAATTTGCTGCTCCCGGGATCCGACACGTTCCTCCAGAACAGTCCGAGCGGAGCGACAGTAGAACCAGGCCGCTATCATTCCAGCGAGGCTACCAAATCCAAAGCAAAATGCCGCGATGTAGGTGGAAACCACAGCAGATCACCTCCCACGTCATCATAGCGGAGGTTAGCGGCTGATGAATTTTTCTCGATCCTTCTCTTTGGTTGTCGGTAGCCTAGTCATCGATGCAACTCTCAACCTTGTGTTTGACCGAGTTACCGCTTTGCCGCAAAAAATCAAGCCCGCGCGCTGTTCCCGCCGCATGATTGACCTGGCGCAGACACTATTATCTATCGGAACATTCGAACGTCGAATGCAAATGGCTCCGCATCGTGGAATTTGATAGCGGAGAATTTCGCGTGTGCCGGATTCAGCAGAACATTCCATTCGCCCCTGATTGCCGCGGATGGAACGAGTAGCACCGCCGTCTTTCCTCCGCGAACCCATTCGTCTCCGAATCGATGCAGCGATTCATCCCGAGTTTCATACCAACCCGGCGGAAGAGCCTTCAGATCGAGTCTGTCGATTTGAACTGTGTCGGGAATGTTGACCTGGATGGACACCAGGTCCCCTGGCATGAGATTCGGCTCCAGGTTCACGAATATTTCCACCGCGGCAAGCGCCAGCGAGGTTGAAGTGTACACAACGCGAACCCCGCGGCTGTTCCATCGGCCGCCGAAGAGGCGCGCGCCCTCACCGGTGGCGGCGTCGGCGGCATACCGCCGGCGGCAGATCCGCCAGACCCGCATCAACTGTAGACGCCGTATGCGATGCGCCCAAGAATGTCTTCGACCAGACGTGCGCCCATATCGGTATCGAGCTGATCGAGGGGTTTCTCGCCGCCGAGGGCGCGATTCGGCGTATGCAACCATTCGACCGCCCTATCCGGGTCGCCGATCATTTCGATGGCATCGGCATAAACACGAGCCAGTCGCACCGTGCGATCGGATTCGGCGGGCGTCAGCGCCGAATCCTGGCTCAGACGCCGCGTCAACGTGCGTTGCGGAATACCGAGCCGCGTGGACAGGTCGCTGTTACCCAGATGAAGCTTCGCGGCAAGCGCGATGAGCGAACCGGCGGGCAAGCCCTTGCGCACGAGATTCGCGAGATCGTCAGGCCTCTTGACGTCTTTGCCGAGCACCTTCCGTCCACCCAAAACCTCGGCTATTGCCGCCGTTTGCATTTTTCGGCCTCCTGGCTATTAATCATACGCCATTTGGCCGCAGTTAATCAGCTTGGGGTGGGCCGGTCCCGACTGAGCACAGGCATGCGCGGCTGGCCGCCGCTATGAAGGTTCACGGCGTCAAACATCTTTTGACGTTGAACCCCGATGATTTCAAAAGGTATCCGCATGTCACGGCTGTCCATCCGGCAAGTTTGGCATATGCCGGCTGATTAATACACAATAGATCGAAAACCCCACCTGCTTACACCCGCGGCTAAGTAAAACATTACTGAACTCGCC
>JASHSD010000809.1 GCA_030036985.1 Bryobacteraceae bacterium | reverse complement strand
TTCGGGATTGTTTTACAGCGGCGGCTATGACGTGAGCTACGAGCCGGTGGGCCGAGGCGGCAGCAATTTTCTACAGCGAGCAAAGGTCGGATTCAACGTGGAGGTCAGCAAGTAAGCGATGGCATACATTTCATCGATCGCAAACCGCTGGTATGTTGCGGGTGAGAGTGCGTACGGGCAGATACCGGCGATCACGCAGAGCAACAGAATTCCCGCGGTCAAGTTAACGGCGCAACAACAACTGGTGAAGACTCAGCGCAAGGATAAGACCGGCAGCCGGACGTGGCAGGGCAATCCGGTCGGCATGCGCAAGCAGACATCGTTCGACATGACGACTTATATGCGCGACTGGCCGGACCCGACGGTGTTGCCGTCGCACGATCCGCTGTTTCAGGCGGCGCTCGGCGCTCCAGGCGCGCTGTGGGCGGGCAACGCGGCCAACACGGGGACAACGGCATCGACCATCGCGTTCGTTGGGCCGCACAACCTTTCGGTCGGACAAGCCATAACTTCAGCCGGCGAGATTCGGTTCGTCTCGACGATTATCGACCCGCAAACCGTTACGCTGAACGCGCCGTTTTCGGCTGTGCCCGCGGTGGGCGCGCTGCTGGGTCAGACGGCTACTTACAACCTCGCGCTACAGTTGCCGAGTCTCAGCATTTTCGATTATTGGGATCCCTCGACGGCAGTGCAGCGAGTGCTTTGCGGGGCGGCAGTGGACACGATGACGATCAAGCTGAACAGCGATTTTCATCAGTTCGAATTCAAGGGCATGGCGCAGGATCTGATCGACAGCGCTTCGTTCGCCGCCGGCCAGGGCGGCGCGGCGACGTATCCCGCGGAACCGGCTCTGACGGGTTTCACCTATTCGCCCGTGCCCGGAAATCTTGGCGAAGTCTGGCTGGGCGTTGCGCCGACGCAGTTCCTCACGGTGTCCTCGGCATCGATTCAAATTCAAAATGATCTTGACAACCGGGCGAAGGAATTCGGCGCCATTCTGCCGCTGGAGGTGGTGCCGGGCAATCGCACGGTTTCGGTTTCGCTCGAATTGTTTGGCGCGGACGATGCGTACACAATCGGGCTTTATCAGGCGGCGCGACAGCAATCGCCGATCAGCATGATGTTCCAGCTGGGTCAGGTCGAGGGTCAGATGCTGGGAATTTATCTGCAGAGCGTGGTGCCGGCGGTGCCGCAATACGACGATTCCGATAAGCGGCTGCAATGGAAGTTCACGGACGTGCGAGCGCAGGGCCAGGCGGAAAACGAAATCGTGGTGGCGTTCGGATGAACTGGAACAGCCGGAAAGTGGTGGCGTCGAAGGAACGTCCGGGCGTTGAGTTCGTGGTCGCGCTGATGACGTTCGGCCGGCGGATCGAATTGATGCGGCAGGTTCGCGACTTGGGCAGGCGGCTCGAATATTTCGACGCGGGACAAGACGCGAAAAATGGCATGGAGGCCAGCCTGCTGGGCGCGGAGATCGATCGCCTCTATCTGTGTTGGGGCGTCGAGGAGATTCGCGGGCTTGAGATCGACGGTCTAGCGGCCACGGTCGATTCGCTGATCGACCACGGCCCCGAGGAGTTGTTTGTCGAAGCGCTCGCGGCCGTGAAGGCCGAGTGCGGGTTGGACGAGAACGAAAGAAAAAACTCGTCGTCGCATTCCACTTCCAGTTTTCAAACCGGGCCGGGTGGGACTGCGGGAGCTGCCGGCGACACGGTCTGGACCTGAAACGGCGCTGCGGATTTCTGCCGGAGGAGAAACGCGGAGCGCCGCGCATTGTCTGGGGACGGAAACAGACGCACTCCGACGAATGCCCGAAGTCATTCGTTACCGGCGAGAGCCTGGCGTTGGTGGAGGAGTTCTTCGTGCGGCGGCGCCTCGGCATCGACGATTCGATGGAGCTGCCGGCACGCAAAGTGGAGGCATTTCTGATTCTGCGGGACGAATGGGAACGAGAGGAACGGGATGGCAAAGCGTCGCAGCATTGAGGAGACGTTTAAGGCGATTCAGCCGCCAGGGCGGCAAGGGATTCCGAATCCACCGACGATCAGCGTGGGCGCAGCCAGCAACGGCAGCGATTTTTCGACCGCGCTGTCGCAGGCGGGGCAGCAGATTACGCAGCTGCAGTCGGCCTATCAGCAACAGGCTTCGCTGATCCAGGCCAACACGCAGGCGATTCAGGGCAACACGTCGGCGCAGAGCAGCCGTTCGGCGGGAAGTACCGCGGGCGGTGTAGCGTCGAGCCTGTTGGGCGGTATGGGGCTGGGATTGCTTTCGCCGTTGATTTCAGGGATTGCGAGTTTGTTCGGTGGCGGGAGTTCGACGCCGGCTCCGCTGCCGGTCTATGTTCCTCCCTCGCCGGTTTCGATTAACGCGCCGATTTTCTCCGCAACTCCAAGCGTGGCATCGAGCGGGACGACTGCGAGCGCAGCTTCCACGCCGACGGCCGCAACCAGCAGCCAGGCGACGGCCTCACCACAGATCACGGTGAACGTGAACGCGATGGACAGCCAGTCGTTCATGGATCACAGCACAGACATCGCCAACGCGGTGCGGGAAGCCATGTTGAACATGCATCCGATCAACGGCGTGGTGGCCAGTCTATGAGCAGCTTTCCTGTCTTGAAAACTGGGGCGCCGGCGCAGTATCCGCTCGATTACGCCGTGCGCTTCTCGACGCAGGCCGTGCGGTTCATGGATGGCAGCCAGCAGAAGTTTCAACTCTACGGAATCGGCCTGCGGCGATGGACTCTGAAGCTCGATCTGCTCGGCGAAGACGAACTGGCCGCCGTGATCGCGTTCGTGGAACAGCAGGGCAGCGCGCCGTTCGCATTCACCGACCCGGCGACCGGCGCGGTCGCGTCCAACTGCATCCTCTCGGGACAGCAATCGACTGTTTCCATGAAAGGCGAAATGCGGGGACAAACCACCGTGGTGATTGAGGAGATCGCATGAGCTGGTTTCCTCAGATCGGCCTGGGGGCCATTGCGCAATTTCCACTGACTCGTACGCAGATCTGGCGCGCGATTACGAACGATCTCGAAAGCAGCGAAGAAATCATGCTGCCGGATACACCGGCGGCCCAGGTCGGCTGGCAGCTTTCGTTTCAGGATCTGACGGACGAAGAGGCGATGAACCTCAGTGCGCTGTTTACGGCTTCGCAGGGATCGTACAGCGCGTTCACATTCATCGATCCGCTGGCGAACCTTTTCGGATGGAGCGAGGATTTCACGCAGCCGAACTGGCAGGTTGGGTTGCTGCAGACCGCGGCCGGCGTGGCCGATCCACTGGGCACACAGAGGGCGTCGTCGATCTCAAACACGAGTCCGGGAACGCAGGCGGTGCAGCAATCCCTGGGAATTCCGGGCGCTTACGTCGCCTGCTTCAGCCTCTGGCTGCGCAGCGCGACAGCCGGCACAGTCATATTGCAACGCGACAACATCCAAGCGGCGGTCGCCGTCGGTTCGGCATGGACTCGCCAGTTCGTGACCGGTTTGGGCGTGAGCGGCGCGACGCAATCGGTCTTTTCGATAACTCTGGCGGCGGGTCAGACGATCGATGTTTTCGGTCTGCAGGCTGAGGCGCAGCCGTGGCCATCGGCCTACAAACAGACCAGCTCGCCGCTGGGGATTTACGGCGAGACGTACTTCGGAAGCGACGATCTCACGGTTACCAGCACAAGTGTGGGTCTCTCGTCATGCAAGGTCCGTCTGATATCGCGGGTTGGATGAAATGGGCACACTGCAAAGCGCACTCACGGCCAAGGAACAACTGAGCGCCGACACGCCATTGTTCTTTTTCGACTGCACCCTGTCCGACGGCACGATGCAGTACTGGAGCAGCCGCACGATCACCTGGAACGGAACGGCGTATGAAGGCCGGGTGATCAAGCAGAGCCAGTTTGAAGCGCAACTGGCGTCGGATACGCAGATCGGCGGCCCGCCGAAACTGAGCTTCGAGCTGGCGAACGCCGATTCCCAGCTTTCCGAAATCGAGCAGCAGACGGGATTCAAAGGCGCGCAACTGATCGTGCAGGTGGCCTTCTTCAACCTCGCGACCGGCGCGCCTACCAGCGATTCCGCGGTTGTGTTCAGCGGACTGCTGAACCCCCCGGACACAATCACCGAGAACACGTTCCGCCTCAGCGCGATGAACCGCATTTCGATGCAGCGCACGGTCATTCCCAATGTGCGCATCGAGCGCATGTGTCCCTGGCGCTTCCCAACCACCGCGGCGCAGCGTCTGCTCGGCGTGGATGGCGGAGCGCAGGGAATGTACTCGCCGTTTTACCCCTGCGGGTATTCGCCCGATCAGGCGAATGGCGTTGGCACAATGGACGGCTCAACGCCCTTCACCACCTGCTCCTACGACCGTTCCGATTGCGAAGCGCGGGGCATGTTCACCGTCGATGCGAGCGGCAACACGACGGCCCGATTCGGCGGTCTGGAGTACGTCCCTCCGACGATTGTTGTGCGCGGAGCGGGGCAGAGCACCACGCAGCTTTCCGCGGTGCAGGAAAACACCGCGAGCTACAACGATTTCGTCCCGCTGGTCTACGGCACGCAATGGACCACGCCTTACGTCGTTTTCTCCCGCAACGACGGCAATCTGACGCGCATGGAAGTGCTGCTGGGGATGGGTCCGATTCAGGGCGTTCTTACCGTGCTCGTCAACGATATCCAGATTCCGCAGGGCGTCAATGGGATCAACATGACGTCGAGCGGCTGGTACAACCTGATCACGCCGGGCACGCGAAACGGAGTGCAGGACCCCAACTTCACGGACGGCAACGGCGTTCCGCAGGGCGATCCCTATGGCAGTATGGCGTACCTTTCGGTGGTGGTGCCGAACGCCATCAACAACGGCACCAGCATACCCTCCGTTCAGGTGCTGATGCAGGGGCTACAGCTTTGGCAGTTCGATACCAACGGAAATTTTCTGGGCCAGCAGTTTTCATGCAACCCGGCGTGGGTTCTGTTCGACATCCTGATGCGCTGCGGCTATTCGCTGACCGAAATCGATACGATCAGCTTCGCGAACGCGGCGGCCTATGCGGAGGCGCTGATCTCGGTAGACGATCCGGTCGGTGGCTACGTGGATCTGCCGCGGTTCCAGTGCAACTTCGCGCTCAACATCAGCCAGAGCGCGGGCGAAATCGTGCGTTCCCTTCACAACGGCTCGCGCATCTACATCGTACTGAATTGGAAAGGCCTGCTGGAGGCGCGAGTCGAGAATACCTTCGCATTGCAACAACCCACGCTGCCAGCGGGGAGCAACTCCACGAGCCAGTTCAACGGCGGATGGCCTGCTTATGAGTTCGACGACACATCGATCGCCCGCAACAAAAACGGCGGCGCGAGCGTGCAGCTTTCGAAGCTCGGCGCGCAGGATACGCCGAACCGGCTGTCGATCGAGTTTCAGGACAGCTTCAACCAGTATCAGCAGGACAGCCTGTCACTGGTCGACGAGGACGACGTCGATCTTTGCAATCAGGAGGTCGCGGCGGAATGGGATGCAGTCGGGATCTCCACGTTCAACCAGGCGTCCCGGATGCTGTTGCTGGCCCTTAATAAGGCGCTTTCGGGAAATCTCTTCATTCAGTTCCAGACCAGCGTCAAGGCGCTGGCTCTGTTACCCGGAGACCTCATCACCGTTACCTACGCGAAAGAGAATTTGGAGCGGACTCCGTTCCGCATCACGAAAATCTCGCCAGGCACGGCATTCCGCACGGCAACCATCACCGCGCAGTATCACGACGACGATTGGTATTCGGATGCACCGACGGGAATTACCGGTGGCCTTGGCGTGCAGCCGGGTCAAGGATCGGGAGTGCCCGCGCCGATTATCGGCACTGTGATCGACGCCAACGGCAACCTGCAGTTGGGCATCACCGAAACCGAAATTACCGCGAGCGACGGGTCTGCCGACATCGAACTGAATGTGGCGTTCACGGCGCCTTCGGGACAGATTGGAACGCTGCCCGCACCGCTGATCGGCCTCTCGCCCGTGGTCAGCGCGACGGGCGGAACGCTGGCGGGTGGCGCGAATTATTACTACGCTGTCACGACGCTCGACGGAACAGGCGGGGAAAGTTCGCTCTCGTTCATCGCTCAGGCCTCAACGGCGGCAGACGTGAACACGTACTCGGTGGTTCTCGACGGCATCCAGTTGCCGGTGGGCGCGGCCAGTTTCAACGTCTACCGCGGGACGGCCCCCGGGTTGTTGTTTCAGATCGCATCGAGTCAGGCATCAGCGTCATCGTTTATCGACACTGGTCTGCCACCGCTGTTGGTATTACCGCCGGACCCTCAATTCGATCACGTGGACGTCAACTGGCGCTGGGAACTGCTGCCGGAAACGCCCGCCGCCATTTACTCCCCGACGACCGTTGGCAACCTGGCGCTGCAATTGATCGTCAATAATTACCAATCGGCAATCGTGCGCATCACCAGAGGCACGGGGGCGGGTCAGGAGGCCACGATCGCAAGCAACACCGCGACGACTCTGACGACCACAGCGCCATGGCCGATCGAGCCGGACGCCACCAGCTTTTTCGTCGTCGCCGAAAACACCTGGCGTACAGGAGGGAGCGGCCCTGTCAGTCCGATTCCCATCGATGTGCCTGAGCGCATCGGCTCGGGCGTGCACATCTCGGCGCGCGCGGCGAATGCCGACGATGAACAGGCGCCTTACGACGTTTCACCGTTGACCCGCTGGATACTGGGGCAATCGGGCACAATCCTCGCGGACTCGGGCGTTCCGCCGGCGCCAATCTACGGCCTGCAGGTTTCTCCCGTGCTGGGTGGCGTCCTGGTGCTGGGCGAAATCGCCTTCGGGTCGCTCGTGAATACCGTGAGCATCAATGCGGGGACCTACACGTTTCACTACTACGACGAAATCAACGGACCGGCTCCGGCCACGCTCACCGCCGCGGTTGCGGTCACGGATACAAGCATCCAGTTCGGCTCGGTGTTTACGCCGGGAACGTTGGTGCAGATCGATCAGGAGATCGTGCAGGTCATCAAGCTGAATGCGGACGGCAGCCAGGCCGTGACGCGCGGCGTGCAAAGCACAACGGCGGCCGCGCACCTGGTCACGGCGCTTGCGTACAGTCTCAGCGACAGTGTCCTGATCGTGCCGTTTGTGCCGAACTTCTTCGGGAGTCCGGCGAGCGGCGATTGGGAATA
>JASHSD010000808.1 GCA_030036985.1 Bryobacteraceae bacterium | reverse complement strand
CTGTAATCGGAAATGATCTTGTTGAACGCGCGGGTTACCGTGTCGTCTTTCACTCCCTCGTTGGGGAAGGTCACGCCGCCATTGGGACTGGCCGCGCCGACGGGCGCATTGGTCAGGGTCAGCGCGTCCGCCAACGCCTGCTGACGGTCGGCGCGCTGCCCGTTACGAAAGTAAAAGAAGCCGGCAACGATCAGAGCGACAGCCAGAGCGATACCGCCGTAGCGAATAACCTCCTGGCGGTGAGCGGCAAAGAAATCAACGGTATGTTCGACTTCGACGGCGAACTTATCCTGCTTGAGCTCTTTGCGTGTGAGTTGACTTGCCACGAAAACCTCTGGTTGGATTTAGCTTCATGGTACCATGTCCGCCGGCCGACCCCACCTTGCGTATCCCCGCGGATCTGGTAGAATTCAAAGTGCTGCGGAAAGACAGAGGCATCGCGAAATGTTCAAAACAAAAAAGGAACAAAGCGTGACCGCGCCCGCCGAGGAGCGTTATACGAGTGGCGATGTCGCGCGCATCGCGGGCGTCAGCCTTCGCCAGCTGCAGTGGTGGGACGAGCGCCACGTGGTGTCGCCGCGGCAGGAGGGGCACCGCCGCGTCTACCTGCAGCAGGAAGTGGTGGAAGTCTCGGTAATCGCCGAGCTGCGGCGGAAGGGTTTCTCTCTGCAGAAGATTCGCCGCGTGCTCCGCTTTCTGCAGAAGGAGATGGGCAAGCGGCTGAGCGATTCGGCGGCGAAGGACAGCGAAATCCATCTCATCACCGACGGCAAAAACATCTACCTCGAAGATCAGCCGGACCGCGTCATCGACGTTCTGAAGAACGCCAAACAGCCCATGTTCCTGGTCTGCGTGACCGACCAGCTGCGCCGGTTTCACCCTCCGTCGAATCGAAAACCGGCGAAGTCGGAAGGCTCGGCCGGCGCCGCGAAGTCAAAGACCGGCTGAGAGCGCCGGTTAGGCCCGCCTAAGCCGGGTTTCGGCGAAAGCACCGGCACGAGTGCCGGTGCTGCAGACGCGAGCGTCCGCGCCACGAGTGGCCAGCGTGGCGCAGACACTTTTGTCTGTCGCGCCGGGACTCATCCCGACGCCTGGTTTGTGCCGCCTACGCCCGATCCGCCGCGACCAGCCAGACGGCGCCCGGCAGGTTCACGCCTGACCGCGCGGCGAACGGCGCCAGCGCGCGCCGGATCGATTCGACAGCCGCGGCGCGAACCTCGTCGGGCTGGTTCGCCAGCGCGCGTTTGGCCGGTCCGATGGAAGAGGACTGGCTGACAGCGTCTTCCAGCGTTCCTCCGGCGGCGAGATCCATTTGTATGTCGAGCGGCGTGAAGACGGGCGCGGTGAAACCGGCTGCCATGAGGATACCGGCGACACGGTCCGGATCGGCAAAGGCGAACGGGCCGGGCTCGTCCGGGTCGGGGTTGGGGAGACGCGGCACATGCTCGTAAACGGCGTCGAGCGGAACCCGCAGCCAGGGGTTCTCGTGAATCGGACGCCAACAGGCGAAGCGAAGACGGCCGCCCGGAACCAGGCCGGTCCGCAGGTTGGAAAAAGCGGCGGCCGGATTGCCGAAGAACATCACGCCGAAACGCGAGACCATAAGTTCGGCGCCGATATCCCCCAGGAAAACTTCCGCCGCATCGCCGGCGATGCAGACCGCATGGGCGAAGCCGCGCAGACGCTCGCGAGCGCGGTTGAGCATCGGCTCGGAGAGATCGATTCCGAGCACACGTCCGGAAGGGCCGACCGCGCGGGCGAGTTCAACCGTCGTGGCGCCAGAGCCGCAGCCGATGTCGATGACTGCCGACGCCTCGCGCGGCTCCGCGAACGCGAGCAGCGGACCGAGAACGGGCGCGAGGGTGCGGTCCATCCGCTCCTGCTCGCGCGTCCAGTATTCGCCGTCTATTCCGTTCCAGCGCGTCCGCTGGTCTTCGTTGAAACCGGCCGCGGTTCCGGTCAATGGATTACTCCGAAAACGCCAGCAGCACGTTGCCGGGCATGCCGTTGCCGGTGCCGATGTAGCCGGACCCGATGTAAAGCGTGCCACCGACGATGACCGGTCCCGGCGAACCCAACGATCCGCCTTTGCCGGGGATTCCGTTCACGGTCTGGAATTCCTGCGCGGTGTTGGTCTGCCAAAGCTCGTGGCCATCGGCTGCGGAGAGGGCATGCAGCACGCCGTCCCATCCTCCGGCGAAAACAACTCCGGGAATGACCGTAACCGCCGCGACCGTTCCGCGACGGGGCCGCATCAATCGTCCGCTGCCGCTGCCGCCGTGCGGGGCCGGCTCGATCTTGGTGAACCAGGCGCGCGTACCGTCGGCGATGCGCAGCGCCGCCACTCCGCCGGTTTGAAGCGAGTAGTAGACATTCTTATCGTCCGAAGCGCCGCCCCACATGATCTGGCCGGCGGGGCTGGCCGCGACGCCCTCGGTGAGGTCGGTCTTCCATAACAGAGCGCCCTTGTTGTCGGGGTCGATGCCGACGGCGATGCCGCCTTTGTGCCCGGCCATCAGAATGCGCTTGCCGTTGGGCAGAGTGCGCAGGATGGGAGGGTTGGCGAAATCCCAATCGGGACCGACGTGCTCGGGGCACTGCTCGCCCTTGGGTCCGCGGCCGTTGCAGCCGGCGGGCGAAGCGTCATTCTCGACGCCTTGGTAAGACCACAGCAGTTTGCCGGTCTGCATGTCGAACGCAACGATGCCGTCGGAGGTTTTCGCCGCAGGTTCGGTGAAAGCGTTCCCGGTTGAGGCGTAGATCACGCCGAGTTTGGCGTCGACCGTGGGCGTGCTCCAAATGGAGGCGCCGGCGGGGGCCCAAAGCTGCGTGCCCAGCGAATTCGTTTTGGTCGGCTTCGGCTCTTCGGCGATGGTGTAAGTCTTCCAGATCACCTTGCCTGTGTTGGCGTCGAGAGCCGAGAGACTTCCGCGATAGGTGCAGCAGGGATAGTGCGGATCTCCGGAAGCTACTTCCTCAGACCCCGCGACGCCGACGTAGACGCGGCCCTTGTATAAGACCGGAGTGCCGGTGATGTGGGCCAGAACGCGCGGTTCCACCCTCTGCTTCCACAGCAGCTCGCCGTTGCGCGCGTCGACCGCGTAAACGTTGGCTTTGCGATCGCCGAAGAACGCGGCGTAGCGCGTGCCGCCATGGCCGCTGACCGGGCCAATCACCATGGAAGTGCGAACCTGCGCATCGGTGTGCATCGACCAGTAGACGCAGCCGGTGGCGGCGTTCAGCGAATAAACGTAGCCGTTATCGTCGCCGAGGAACACGCGGCCATTCATAATGACGGGCTGGCTGTAGGTTTCGGCGCCGTTGGGCAGCCCGAAGGCCCATTTCAGTTTCAGCTTGGGCACGGTTTCCGCGGATAAGCCGGCGGCTTTGGCGGGTTGAAAACGGGTATTGGTGAGATTGTTCCCCCAGCCGCTCCAGGACAAACCGGCCGAAGTCATTTGCGGATTGGCGGAGCAGGGATTCGTCATGTGTTTGGCGTCGCCCGCATCGCCCGCGCTGATGGGACGGCCGCCGAAGAACTCGGCGACGATGCGCTTGTCGTCGTCGGACAATTTGCTCGCCTGCTGGGTCATGGCGCCGGTGGTGAGCGCGGCGTAGATGGCTTCGGGAGTCATGGTGGCGAGCGTATCCGTGCTGGGCGCGTTGGTTTCCTTCAGCGCGTTCTGATCGGCGCTCGACATGGTGTTCTTGTGGCAGCTTGCGCAGTTGTTGTTGAACAGCGGCTGCGCCGCCATGCGCGCCATCGGGCCGACCGTGGGCGGGCGTCCGCCCGTGGCGGGCGGTTGCGCGTAGAGGCCCGCGGCGGTCAGGAGGAAAGTCCATA
The DNA here is from genome assembly GCA_030036985.1 of Bryobacteraceae bacterium. GTDB lineage: Bacteria > Acidobacteriota > Terriglobia > Bryobacterales > Bryobacteraceae > BOG-234. Next base: position 478 of record JASHSD010000808.1, on the reverse strand, counting down.
GAAGGCGTTGACGAATCATGGGGTCAGACAAATCATACATCGCAGCGGCGCGAGCCGGGCGAGCCGGCGGAGGGCTCGGTCAATCCGATTGTCTCGCGGGATCAGATCGGGAAGCCCCGAGTCCATTCAGATGCTTCGGCCTCCGCGCAGAACCTCATCCTATCGTTCCACGCTGCCTGTGGGGTCAGGCCTTCGGGCATGCGGCCGGGCTTCTGCTGTTGGAAACTCGATTTTCGCCGCCACAAAGTATAGTTATGATCAACAGTGAAATCGGCCTTAAGTTAGGGCCTGTCACAAAATAAATGGAACGTTCAGATCGAGCGTGGAGATATTGTATAGTTCCATTCGCCATGAAAGTCGTCGCGCTCGATGCGGACGGCAGCCACCTCTTTGTCCGACACTTTGACCCCTTTGGGGTATTTGCCTGGATCGACCTCGGCACGGACTTGCAGCCCGGTCCGGGTAGTTGTGGCCGCAA
>JASHSD010000807.1 GCA_030036985.1 Bryobacteraceae bacterium | reverse complement strand
TACCCCTACCGGGTGATGTCCTAAGCGAACTAGACCAAGTCTTCGGCCTGAGGATCGCGCAGCGGGATCCTCGGCTTGCGACGGTGCGGATTTGGCAGTGGAGTCGCACGACGGCATGGCGTTACGTCAAGGGCGTCATGGCTTCGGCGGGCGTCGCCGGTGCAGCCGCGATGCCGAAGGGCTTGCGTCACGGTTTTGGTGTTCATGCCTTGGAAGCGCATGTACCGATCCATCTTTTACAACGGTGGCTCGGACACGCGTCGCTGCGGACAACCTCCATTTATGCCGATGTTATCGGCCCCGAAGAGCGGGCATTGGCGGCGCGGATGTGGTCCACTCTCTGACTTATTGTTCAAGGATTGGGGTCATTGGTTAAGAAAGCAATTTTGTTGCGCAAAATGAAACTAATTGCCGCGCGCGTGTTCTTGTATAATCCTGTTTCGTGATTGTCTGTTTTTGTTCGTCGATTTGAGGATAACGTGCTTGTTGTAACGCTCATCAATAATGCAGCACTTCTTTTGCGGAGGCACCGAAACATGAAGGCCCTGCGGAAACTTGAGCGCCACCACCGGGACTTGATCAAATTCCACACTTGCCAAGCCGAACTTACGGGCGGCTCGGAAAGCCCCCATACGGTGATGCTCCTTGTCCAACAAGCGCGCCTGCGGCGAACCCGCGACGAGCAAACCATGCTCAAGAGTGGCAAAAGCTTTTGGCAGCTTCACGATATCGACGAGACCGCAAGATATATGCGCGATTTGGAGCGTCGAAAGGCTCCCAACCTTTTGGTCGAATGGGAAGCGATCCCGACGGCCGCGATACCGGTGTTGCATCAGCGCATGACGGAAATGGGCCGCGATGAGGTTCGCGCTCGGATCGAAAACGGCTTTCGACTCATGGTAGCACTGAGGCCTGAACAATTTTGGTGGCTCGATCCAGACCAACCGGCCGGTTCCCGAGTCCAGTTGTTGTAAGATTCCGCTCAACGCTTGTGGTACGGGTTTCTATCGAGGCCTAGCCCCAACCACGTTGTCCAATAGCCCGGCGCTTTCGTCATGAACGGATGTTCGACTGATGGGGCCAAACACAGCATTTGTCCTTCCGGCATCGCGCTTAACTCTTCCGAACGAATGAGAGGAAGGGATTGCGGTCCGCGCCCTCCGCCCGGCGCGTTCGAATCGGGACGCACGTTTTCCCTCTCCACGATCGCGGTCTTGGTGCCGCATAGCTTCGCCAAATAATCGGCGGTGAAAACATCCTGCGGAGCGAAGGCGGTCAGCATGCCGCGCGCTCCGATGAAGGTTTGCCAGCGTTCCTTATAGAGCGCGTGAAGCTGGTTGAGGTCTTGCAGAAACGGCCAAAGCTGAACGCCGAACCCGGCCGCGATACCCATGGCGTTCTCAATCGATGGCAAGTAACCCAGTTGGGCGAACTCATCGAGCATGAATAGCACCGGAGGCAATTTCTTACCCGGCGGCGAGCGCAACAACGCCCGCAGCGCAGAAGTCACCACGAGGCGCAAATAAAGCGCGTGGGTTTCGAGCGTGTCGCCCGGCAGGATGAGATAGACGGTCGTTATTTTCTCTTTCAATGAATCCCAATCGATTCCGTCCCCGCCCAGGTCGTATTGCATAACTAGGCTGTCGAGTATCCGCGTCTCATTGGTCGCCGTTGAAATGATATCCATGTTCGACCGGCTTGGGGTCAAAAACCGATTGGCCTTCGAGCGCAACGGCTGGTAATCGCTTTCGGACATGTCGAAGACGGTTCTTGCGAGGCCGATTGGAAGCCCTTCGTCGTTGACGGCCCAGCGCTCGGTAAGCATTTTCCGGACATTGCCAAGGCTTGCCTTCTCACGCCGCTCGATCCTTTCGTGCATGATAAGCGCCGCCAAAAAGTCCTGCGCCGATCCGGTGAAAAACGCGCCATCGCTTCCGCTCTGCTCTCTTATGAGAGCTTGCGCCATGGCAACGCAGTCATCCGGAAACCTTTCATGCGCCGGATCGAGCGCAGTAAGCGGATTGAAGCCTCCGCTCTTGAGGTACGGAAGCTGGCCGGCGAGGAGATTAAAAGGATTGACAATTTTGACCAGGCCTAACTTTGCGCGCTTGCGAGCCGTGATCGCCGCAGCCTCGCCCTTTGGATCGATAATAAAAATCGACCGCTCCAGCGTGGCCAGATTGGGAATGATAAGCCTCATTCCCTTGCCCGATCGCGTTGGCCCGATGGTCACGAGATGCGCGGGGCCGGGATAGCCAATCCGGTCCCACAACGCTCCGCGGTCGCCGTCAAGAAAGCGCCCGAAATAGGTGTCCTTCTTTTTGCGCGGTACCAGACGTGCGCGGCGCAATTCCCTCAATCGCGCCCAACGCGCTTGGCCATGCGTTTGGTCGCTCAATCGCGACCAAACGACGGCTCTCAGTATCCAGCCGATCCCGCCCCAAAAAAAGCAGAACACGCCAAAAGCGGTGCCTATGAGCGGAAAAACCCAATCAGCGCTGCCCGCGCCTTTATCGACAAGCGCCGTTATCAAGCTGGGCACCGACAACCACCAGACAAAAAGACCTGCGGCGGCGAATAGGATGCCGAGTGTCAGCACGGCGCCGCGCGAGATCGCTTCCGACGCCATAATAAGCGTTCCCAAAAATCCACTGAGCTGGCGTTCCTTGCGAACCCTCCGCCAAAGCCAAAGCCCTGCACCGGCTGTAACAACGCCAGCGACAGAGCACGCCACGACGAGAAATGGCGCAAAAACACCGCATGATGGGTTGTCGCGCGTGCAATAGCTAAAAGAAAGCGCCGCGCGGAAACCGGTGATGGCGCCCACCGCCAAGCCAAGAAATTTGAGCGTTTGCCATGCCCAGTCAACGCGTCCAAGCTTGACGCTCAATTCGCCCCACGCCGCCCGACGCCACCCGCGCAGCGAATCCCGAGCATTTTCGGCTACGCCTTGCCACTGCTGCCGCCCCACATAGGCAAAATCTTTCACGAACACAAACGCTAGAACGAGACCGGAATAGACGACGATTAAATATATGATGACGCCGGGAATTTTTGAGGAATTGTACGCCTCTTTCCATAGCTCCGGTGTCAGCCGAGCAATTCCCGCCATCAGTCCGAGGATAAAGAGCTTCGCGAGAGGATGTTCCAGCGGATTAATGATTGCTCTTAAGCGTTCCTTGCCGAGAACTCTCGCAATCCATCTGACGTGTGCGGCGAACAACCTCGCCGATCTTCTAACGTTCGCGCGCCGCCGCAGCCAAAAATCGTCCCCGGCATCTTGGACATCATCCCTCCACTCAGACTCAATGAGCGAGGACTCTTCCCCCCACATAAGATCGGCACGACCGGTATAGATCACTGCCGGTTCATAGGGCCTTTCTGGTTCCCACATCGGTTCTGCCTTGCTTCACCACGTGTAAGCGTCGCCAGCCAGTCACGCAGACTTGCGCGGTCGCCTGCGAACTCGCTTGTCCGAAATGTTGAAAGTTTTGTCGCGGTGCGCCGATCGATTGGCCCGGCGAACCATCACGCGACATGCGTTAATCTACTCCGGCCCCTCGCTAAAAGCGCCTCCGCAATCAAATCTCATCCGAGGGTTGCGCGCAAGCGGGGATTGTGCCGAGAAGCGACCTGGAAGCTCTGCTTGAGCAGCAATTCGAGGGGCTATATCGACCGACGCAACGATGCGTGCGCAGGGCCGCGACGGGCTGGGCCTTTACGGATTAGCCGGTATGCGCTTAAACACCCGCCCTCAATTGTCCGCATCGGCGCGAATTTTCCCTGCGGTCACGTTTTGGCGCGAGACGGTTTCAGTGGCCGCAAGCCTTTCCACGAGGCGGACCAGTTCACGCCGGAGATTGCGATCGGATAGACAATCGAACGCTTCGACCAATTCCAGCGTGTCGCGGTTTGCCAGGAGATCGAACAGGCGGCTTGGTTTCAAGCGCGTTTCGCCCGATTGCGCGGGCGCGCCGGACTCATAGAAAAACGTTATGGGCACCTGGAGAAGGTTGCAGATTGCTAACAGTCTGCCGGCGCTGACGCGGTTTGCGCCCTTCTCGTATTTCTGGACCTGCTGGAAGGTGATCCCAAGCCCCTTCGCGAGTTGCTGTTGCGAAAGCCCGCATTCGAGGCGGCGCGCGCGGATACGGCGGCCCACCTCCACATCCCAAGCTTCCGTCCGCCGTGAGGCTAGCCGCTTTCCGGGCATCGCGGACTTGCTCCGATTCCGGGAAGATTAGCCCGGTAGTTGAAGCCGTTATTACGATGCGCCCGTAAGATGTTCCGGAGGCGTTGCTATCAACAGAATTGCCTATACTGTCAAACTGTCAATAATTCCGCGGTAA
>JASHSD010000806.1 GCA_030036985.1 Bryobacteraceae bacterium | reverse complement strand
GCTGCGATGAGAGCGTGCTGAGATTGGCGGCGTCTTTCTCCGATTGTCTTGTGCTCGATGCGGTCTCCTGGGTGGCCGTGCCGATATTCCGAAACGCCTTCGTCACCTGCTCGAAGCCGATCTGCTGCTGCGCGCTGCCGGCGACGATCTGCTGGAAAGCGCGAATGCTCTCTTCCAGATTCTCGGAAAGACGCCGTATGATGCGGTCGGCGGCATCGGCCTGCTGCTTGCCCGCCGCGGCGCGCTTCACGGCTTCTTCCGTCAGCATCACGGACGTGTTGATGCCTTTTTGAATATCGCCCAGGATTACACGGACCTGAACGGTGGCTTCTTTGGATTGAACCGCCAGGTTCTTCATCTCGCTCGCAACCACGGAAAAGCTGCGTCCGTGTTCGCCCGCCACAGCAGCCTGAATGGCGGCATTGAGGGCCAGCAGGTGAGACTGCTCGGCGATGTCGTTCACGCTGGTGATGATCTCGCCGACGGCCTGAGTCTTCTCGCTCAGTGAAATCACGTTTTGGGCGACGGCTTCCGCCTGTTCGCGAATGCCTTCCATGGTTGAATTGGTGCTCTGCACGGATTGCAGGCCGGACGCGCTGGCGGTGGAAACGGCTTCCGCCGCCGCGGCCACCTGTTTGGCCCGATCGGAAATCTGCGCGCCCGATTGGCTCAGCTCCGTCATGGTCACATTGGCCTGCTGGACGGCGGCCGCCTGTTCGGCCGTCGCGGCCGCCTGCTGTTGCGCCGAGGCGAGGATCTGGCTGGTAGCGGCATTGAGGTTTTCGGAGACCGCGGTGGACTGTTTTGCGACTTCTCTCAGCCCCAGCGCCATGCGATCGAGGTAGCCGGCCAACGTGCCTAGTTCGTCGGCGCCGGCAACGTTGGCCCGCTGGGTCAGATCGCCTTCCCCGACCCTCTCGGCGAAACTCATGAAGGACTGCAACGGCCGCGTGATGGATCGTTGAATCAGGATGCTGAGGCCGATGACGAGCATCGCGGCCGCCAGACCGCCGACAATGATCGAATACGTGGCAAACGAGGCGCTCTGGCGGGCGCTGGTCTGGCGTTGCTGGAGGACCGTGTTCTCCTCGTCGTCCATTTGCCCGATCAGGTTTCGCAGATCGTCCATATCGCGTTTGCCGCGATCCACGGCGGCGGTGTCGATCGCTTTCAGTCCCTCGCTCCTGCGGAGATCGATCTGGCTCTGCATATCGGAGAGACGCCTTGCGATCATCGGCTTCAACTGCGACACGCTCGCAATCTGCCGCGGATTGTTGGAGGCCAGCGTCCGGATCTGCTCAACGTAACGCTCGGCATCGCGCGAGCCAGTTTGATAGGGTTCGAGAAACCGGTCCTCACCCGCGAGCAGGAAACCACGCTGCCCGGTTTCCGCGTTAACCATCGACAGCAGCACCTGTGTCAACGCGTCTTTCACCCCGTAGCTGCGAACCACCGCATCGTTCGCGTTTACCAGGTCCTGAACGGCTTTGTAGCTGGTGGCGGCCACAATGCCGAAGATCACCAGCGCCGCGAGATAGCCGGCGAGAATTCTTGTGCCGATTTTCATACGGATTCGTTTACATTCCCCTCTGGAAACAAGCTTCCTGCGTTCAGCACGATCACGAGATCGTCCGTCATCCACGCGGCGTGCGGCGATTTTTCCGGCGCGGGCCGGCGTTCGTCCTCGTTTACATTCCTGATATCTTCAACGTCGTCGACCAGAATGCCGACTTCTCCGGCCGGCGTTCGCAACAGGAGGACGCTTGCCGTCTCGCCGATATCCGTCTGCGCCAGATGGAGAGTGCGCGCCGTATTCCACACCACGCGGATCTCCCCTCTGATCTGCATCAGGCCGGCGATTTCCGCGGGCGCGCCGGGCGCCGGAGCAATGCGGGGCCGCGCCGCCACTTCCACCACGTCGGCCAGCGCCGCGGCGTACCGCGCCGTTCCCAGGCGGAAGATCATGATGGATTCGCCGCGAGCGGCCGTGTCCGCGCCAGGCGGCTTCGCCAGCAGCGCGGCCCGCGCGCGGTAAAGAGCGTCGAGTTGTTCATCCGACCGCGCCCCCGATTCGATGGCGCGCCGGGCGCTTTCGAGACGCTCGCGCGCCGCGCGCCAGTCGATTCCCTGATTTGCCGTCATGCCGTTGTCAGTTCCAGATGCATTTTAGCCAGATCTCCTAATTCCACCGCCGTGATGCCGTCGCCATGCGGCAGAGGTTCGGCAGCCGGCATGGAAGCCACCAGCCCGAGTACGTTAGTGAACGAGCGCCGCGCGGATGCCGCATCGCCCGCCGCCGCCAGGGAAGTTCCCAAATGATAATGCGCCAGAGCGAAACCGCGATCCAGATAAATGGCGCGGCGCAGGGCGGTGCGCGCCTGCTCGTGAGCTTTCACGTGTTCCAGAATCAGCCCCAGAGTAAATTGCGCCGCGGCATTCAGCGGATCGGCCTCGACCAGCTTTTCCGCCTCGTCGAGAGCCGTGTCCCAGCGGCCGCTGTCGGCAAGCAGCCGGATATCGTCCACACCGAGGACCTGCGGCGCGCCTGGCGCCGCTGAGGTCAGCGACGAGATTCGGGGCGCGGGGGGAATATCGAGCAACCGGAAGGGAACAAGCGACACGCCCGAATCCGGCCGAATTTCGGCGGGCGCAGGCTGCGAAGACAACCCGACAGAGAATTTCTGGTGTGACGCTCCCTTGCGATACACAGTCCCGGCGGGACCGATGACCGCTTCGAACATTCCGAATGTATCGCTGCTCGGTTCCGCGTGCCCGACCAGCAGCCAGCCGCCCTCTTCCAGGTTGCGATGAAGCCGCTCCGCCACGGCGCGCATTTCGTCGCGCCCGAAATAGATGAGCACATTCCGGCACAGGATGAGATCGAAGGGAAGACGATCGGGCGAGGGGTCCGCCCCTGCCGCCAGATTGTGATAACGAAACGAGACGCGGCTGCGGAATTCGGGCAGCAGCAGCCATTGCTTTCCCTGCTGATGGAAGCAGCGCGCCCTGATTTCGGCGGGCGTATCGCGCAACGCCCATTCTCCGAAAAGGCCGGCTCTCGCCTGGGCAAGGAAATCGATATTGATGTCGGTGGCCAGGATGGTCACATTCCAGCCCGCGAGCGCGGCTTCAAAATCGAGCGCCAGGAGCAGCGCGATCGAATAAGGCTCGGCCCCGGTGGCGCAGCCGGCGCTCCAGATGCGAATGCCGCGCGAAGCCGCCTTTCGCTCGAGGAGTTGCGGAACGATGGTATCGCGGAGCATGTTGAAGTGTTCTTTCTGTCGGAAGAAGTAAGTCTCGCCGATGGTGAGTTCGCCCACGAGACAATCCATCTCCGCCGGATCGCGCGTCAGGGTTTTGGAGTAGGCCGCGGCGTCGCGTGAGAGCCGCGCGCTCATCCGCCGCGCGATGCGCGTGGCGAGGTCTTCATCCTTATCGACATAATAGCCGAGACCGGTGCGTTCAAGGACATATTGCTTCAGCGCGGGATAACTCGGGTCGCTGAGAATCAAACCGGGATTCACGAATCCAACGCTCCGAGGGCGGCCAGGCGGCTCTCGATGCGCGTTTGCAGTTCGGCGATGCGGCTTCGTTCTTCGGCCAGAAACAGGCGATCGCAATCGAGCAGCACGTAATCGCGTTCCTGCACGCTGAATTCGGCCTCCGCACATTCGTTGAGGGTATGGCCGGGGGAAACGGAGCGCAGGCCGGATGCGCGGATCGAGAGGACATCTTCGACGCCGTCCACAACCAATCCGATCGAGCCGCCGGAACTCTGAACCACAATCACGGGCGACCAGGCGCCGGGTGCGAATGGAAGATCGAAAAGCGTGGCGACGCGCACCATCGGAAGAACCGCGCCTCTGAGATTCAGAAAACTTTCAATCAGCGACGGCTGTCCCGGCGCTTTCACACCGGCGGCAAAAGGAATGATCTCACGCACCCGGTCGAGGCGGATCGCACAGGGAAAGCGTTCCGTTCGAAATGTAAGAACCCATAACGCTTCATTCTCTGTCACTTCTCGCCCATTGTACGGGAACAAAATGCCGCCGCCCGCGGCATGTTTGTGAATTTTAATACTATTTTGCGGCGGGTTATCGTAACCCGAATAACGAGATTTCCCCCACGGTTCAGCGATCGCCCGCATTGGCAGAGTGTGTGCTGTGGCCCTCGCACGTTGCCCATTCGACAAGGAATTCCAACAACTTACAAAAACGCACGCCGGACAATTCCGGCAAAAGCATGATCTTATGAGGCAAAATGTTCTCATTACCGGCGGCGCCGGCTTTATCGGGGCGCACGTCGCCAACGAACTGCTGACGCACGGGTATCAGGTCAGAGCTCTCGACAATCTGGTTCCTCAGGTCCACGGTCCCGAGCGAAAGCGTCCGGCCTATCTGTCACAGGACGTCGAGCTGATTACGGGAGACCTTCGCAATACGTCGGTTCTCTCTCGCGCGCTGCGGGGCATGGATGCCGTCGTCCATCTGGTGTCTCTGGTGGGGGTGGGCCAGAGCATGTATCAGATCGACGAATACACCCACGTGAATAGCCTCGGCACCGCGGTGCTGCTGCAGGCGCTGACGAAGCACAAAGTGGAATGCCTCGTCGTAGCATCCAGCATGAGCATCTATGGGGAAGGTCTGTATCGCGACGCCGATGGAAATATCGCGCCCGCGAAGGATCGAACCGTCGAACAACTCAGGCTCGGCGAATGGGAGGTGCGCGACGAGAAGGGGCGAACGCTGATCCCCGCGCCGACTCCCGAGACCAAGATCCCGGCGCTTGCGTCCGTTTACGCTCTTTCGAAATTCGATCAGGAACGCATGTGCCTGATGGTGGGCCGCGCATACGACTTCCCGGCGGTGGCGCTGCGTTTCTTCAACACTTACGGACCTTACCAGGCGCTGTCGAACCCTTACACCGGCGTGCTCAGCAACTTTGCCTCGCGCGTGCTCAACGGCCGGGCGCCGCTGATCTTCGAAGACGGCAGACAGATGCGCGATTTCGTGAGCGTCTATGACGTTGCAGCCGCCTGCCGTCTGGCGCTGGAGACACCGAAGGCGGCGGGTCTGGCGCTGAACATTTCGAGCGGCGTACCGATGACCGTGGGAGATGTGGCGCGCCGAACGGTGCGCGCGATCGGCCGGGACGATATCGAACCCGATATCACTGGCAGGTATCGCGTCGGCGACATTCGCCACTGTTTTGCCGACATCACGCTCGCGCGCGAGGTTCTGGGGTGGGAGCCGCGCATCTCGCTGGAGCAGGGGCTGACGGATCTCGCGGGATGGCTGGAAAGCCAGACGGCGACCGATCGCGGCGTGGAAGCGCGCGCCGAGCTTTCCGCCCGGGGACTGATGGTATGAGTAAGGCCTCCCGCCCCACGAAAGCCGCCAGGACCGTGACCCGCATACCCTTCACTGGATTTTTTGAAGCCTTCCGGTTCGGCGAATATGAGCGCGTCGGGAGCGCGCTGTTCGTTCTGAAGGCGAGGGCGCAGATAAGAATTTCAGCGGCGGGAGGAATCGATGCGATTCTGCCTGATTAATCCGCCGTGGAGCTTCGATGGCGGCATCTATTTCGGCTGCCGCGAGCCGCATTTTCCGCTCGAATACGGCTACTCCAAAGCGCTGCTGGAACGGGCGGGACATGTCGTCGAAATTGTGGACCTGCAATTGGACGCGTCGGCATCCGAAGGCCCGGGCCTGGATCTCGCCGCGGTGCGCGAACGCGTGCGCGATTTCCGGCCCGATTTTTCGGTGGTCACGACGGCGCCCGGTTACTTGTTCTGGCGCTGCCCTCCGCCGGAATTGCGTGTGCCTCGCGATACGTTTGACGCGATCCGGGATATCGGCGGCGTGCTGGTAGCCGTGGGACCGCATGCGTCAACCACGCCCCGCGCCACGCTGCGGAAGCTGGAATGCGACGCCGCGGTGCTCGGAGAATGTGAGGAGATTCTGCCGCACCTCACGGGTGACTGGAGCCGGCTGCAATCGATCGCCTGGCGGCGCAACGGCGAGGTTCACGTCCAGGGATCGCCCCACTCCGCAAACATGAACGATCTGCCCGCGCTCCACTGGCCCGGGGACGCGGTGAAGCGTCACACGCACCACCACCATCGGTTTGACGCGCCGCCCGAAGGGCCCGGCGCGGAGATGGAGACCTCGCGCGGCTGCCCTTATCACTGCACGTTCTGCGCGAAGGATAATTTCCGCAACGAATTTCGCCGGCGTCCGTTAGCCGTCATCGCGGAGGAACTGGACAGGCTTGTGGCCCAGGGAATCGAATACGTCTATTTCATCGACGAAATTTTCCTGCCGTATGCCGATGTGCTCCAACTGATTCGGGCGAGGAAAATTCGCTTCGGCATTCAGACGCGGCTCGATTTGTGGAAGCCGAAAATGATCGCGCTTCTGGGCGCGGCGGGATGCGTGTCGATCGAAGCCGGCGTCGAAAGCATTTCCGAAGCCGGCCGGGCCAGACTCGACAAGAAGTGCAGGCTCTCGACCGCCGAGATCGCAGACCGGCTCATCCAGGCCCGTGAAACCGAGGGCATTCCCTTCGTGCAGGCGAACCTGCTCGATTCCTCCGACGACGATCCGGCGGAAGTGGAACGCTGGCGCGAGCAACTGCGCGAGCACGGCGTCTGGGCGAACAAGCCGGTGCCGTTGTTCCCGTATCCCGGTTCGCCCGAATACACGCTCCGCTGGGGGGCGGCCGACGACCGCGCATGGGAGCGCGCGCACGAGTTTTATCTTTCGCAGTTTGACGAATTCAGCGACATCCAGGAACAGCGGCCGCTGCCGCTCGTGCAACTGGAAGCACTCGTGAAACCGGAAAGTATGGGGGCGCGCCGTGCCTGAAGGATCCCACGGCCTTTGCCGCGTCCTGATGACGTGCGACACCGTGGGCGGCGTATGGACCTTCGCGCTGGAACTGGCCGAGGGTCTCGCGGCCGACGGGATCGAAGTGGTGTTGGCCGCGCTCGGCGGCATGCCCTCGCGCCAACAGCAACTCGCGGCGGCGCGAATCCCCAATCTGTGTCTGATCGGCAGCAACTTCAAACTCGAATGGATGAACAACCCGTGGCCGGAGGTCGCCGAATCCGGCCATTGGCTCCTCAATCTGGCGCGCGAATACACTCCCGATCTGGTTCATCTCAATTCGTACGGGCATGGCGGACTGGCGTTCGATTGTCCCGTGGTGCTGACCGCGCACTCCTGCGTCACATCGTGGTGGAAGGCGGTCAGAGGCACGCCTATTCCGGCGGAATGGGATACGTATCGCGCCGTCGTAACCTGCGCCTTGAACTCGGCCGACGCGATTACTGCGCCGTCGCGATTCATGGCGGCGGCACTCACGGAGCACTATCGTTTCGATGAACGCAGGCTTCGCGTCATCCCCAACGGGATCAATCCCCGCAACTTTGTTTGCGCGTTGAAAGAGCCGTTTGTTTTCGCAGCGGGACGCTTGTGGGATGAAGCGAAGAACGCGGCCGCGCTGGCGGCGATTGCGCCGTCGCTTTCCTGGCCCGTGTATCTGGCGGGCGAAGGCGAAATCGCCGGGTGCCGCAGCCTGGGAAAACTGTCGGCGCGCCAGATCGCGGGATGGTATGCCCGAGCCGGGATTTACGCGCTTCCCGCCCGCTACGAGCCTTTCGGTCTTTCCGCGCTCGAAGCGGCGTTGTCGGGCTGCGCGTTGGTGCTCGGCGACATCCCCAGCCTGCGGGAGATATGGGATGGCGCGGCCTTGTTCGCGGCCGCCGGCGTTTGCGGATCGCTGCGGGACGCTATCCAAACCCTGATCGATAACGAACGGCTGGGCGAGGAGATGTCGCGCAAAGCTCACGAAAGGGCTCTGACGTTCGATTCGCACTTCATGACTCGGAGCTATCTCGACCTCTACCAAACAGCCGTTAACCGGAAATCGTTATGCATTTCGTGATTTTCACCCATTCGCTGGTGTCGGACTGGAACCACGGAAATGCGCATTTCCTGCGCGGCATCGCGGACGATCTGATTCGCCGCGGGCACAAGGTGGAAATTTTCGAGCCCGCCGACGGCTGGAGCCGGACCAATCTTCTGCGCGACCACGGCCCACAGGCGATCGCCGGCTTCGAACGCGTCTGGCCGCTGCTCCGCAGTACGCAGTACACGGAGGACGGGATCGATATCGATCGCGCGCTGCGGAACGCCGACGTGGTGATTGTGCACGAATGGAACTCGCACGATCTGGTTGCCCGCATCGGCGCGCACCACGCAGAGCATCCGTTCTATCGCTTGTATTTCCACGACACGCATCACCGCGCGGCCACGGATCCGGCGAGCATGGGCGCGTACGATCTCAGCCACTACGATGCAGTCCTCGCATACGGAGGCGCGATTCGCGACATCTATCTGCGCAACGGCTGGGCGCGGGACGCCATCACGTGGCATGAGGCCGCCGATACGCGCGTCTTCGGGCCTCTCGATCGCGAAAAGGAAGGCGACCTGGTCTGGATCGGCAATTGGGGCGACGGCGAGCGCACCGAAGAGCTCCGCGAGTTCCTGATCCGACCGGTGAAATCCCTGGGGTTGAAGGCCAAGGCGTATGGAGTGCGCTATCCGCCGGAGGCTCTCGAAGAGCTGCGGCAGGCGGGAATAGAATACGGCGGTTGGCTGCCGAACTACATGGTTCCCGAAGTCTTCGCCCGCTATCGCGTGACCGTGCATATCCCGCGGCGGCCTTACAGCAATGCGCTTCCCGGCATTCCGACGATTCGCCCGTTTGAAGCTTTGGCCTGCGGCATCCCGTTGATCTCCGCTCTGTTTCGCGATACGGAGGGACTCTTCCACCCCGGCACGGATTTCCTTTGCGCGGCGGACGGCGGGGCGATGGCGAACCAGATCGAAGCGGTGCTGTCTAACCCCGATCCGCGCGGCAGTCTGATTCACCACGGTCTGAAAACGATTCATGCCCGGCACACCTGTGCGCATCGGGTGGACGAACTTCTCGCGTTCGCCTCGCCGCGCAGAGCCGTGGCGGCTCCGGGAGGGAGCACGTAATGCGGATCGCATTCTTCGGCTCGAGCCTGGTGTCGGCATACTGGAACGGAGCCGCCACCTACTATCGCGGCATCATCCGCGCATTGGCGGCGCGGGGTCACGAAATCACGTTCTACGAACCCGACGCTTGGGACCGGCAGAGGCACCGCGACATCGAAGATCCGCCCTGGGCCAACGTTGTGGTGTATCAGCCGCTGGAAACAGCAGCTGCCAGGATGCTCGATGAAGCCCGGCAATACGACGTTGTCGTAAAAGCCAGCGGGGTTGGCGTCCTGGACGAATTTCTGGAGAACGCCATCGCCGATTTGCGGACCAGTTCGCGCGTGACCCTGTTCTGGGACGTGGATGCCCCGTCGACGCTCGACCGGGTGCGGCTGAATCCGTCGGACCCGTTCCGTGCGCTGATCCCGCGCTATACGGCCGTTTTCACGTACGGCGGCGGAGCGCCGGTGGTCAATGCTTACCGGAATCTCGGCGCGCGCGACTGCGTGCCGATTTATAACGCGCTGGATCCGGCTACGCATTTTCCGGTGAAGAGGGACGAATGCTTCGCCGCCGATCTTTCGTTTCTGGGAAACCGTCTGCCGGACCGCGAAGCGCGCGTGGACGAGTTCTTCCTCAAGCCGGCGGCGATGCTGCCGGGGATGTCGTTCGTGCTGGGAGGGGCCGGATGGAACGGCAAGGCCATGCCGCAAAACGTGCGTTATTTCGACCAC
>JASHSD010000805.1 GCA_030036985.1 Bryobacteraceae bacterium | reverse complement strand
CGCCCGCAGCCGGTCCCCAGACCGGCTTGGCCTGTGAAATCAGCGCGGTTCCATTTCCAGACCAGGCCGGACGCGCCGGCTTTCAGACGCTTAATGCGAAGCGTTAAGATTGACAGATCCTACGGCTCCGGTGTAGCGGTCTACCTGACAGGAAAAACCGAACAGGTTCTCATGACCTGCCGTGTCGCCCATGGCTTGGCCTGTCACCATGTCGGAGCGCCCGGAGGTATTATCGATGCTGATCGACTTGAAGTTCGTTTCGATGTAGCCGTGGTCGAAAATTTTGGTTCGCACCGCGTCCCGGCACATATCCATCGCTTTCGAGTCCGTGGAGATGGCGCTGTTGCCGGAACCCGTAAGATTGGCGGTCTCCGGCGAATCGATCCTTACCGAGCGAAGGTTGGCGCCGGCGAGGTCCACGGAACAATCGAAGGTGTGGGTCCCCGACCCTTGATCGCCCTGTACAACGAAAGTACCGCTTACATGATCCGCGGCGCCTTCATGCCTCGTAAGATTCATGGTAGGAAAAGTAATGGCGGATGAGCCGAAGCGAGCCGACGCATCCTGCCGCACCTGATTCATGCACATCCCCATCGCATTGTCAGTTGAAATCTGAGCGCCGGCGGGCACAACGATTGCCGCCAAGCCGAAAATAAGAGTAATTGCTTGCCGCATTTCGAATCCCTCGCGGTTCAATTGGGCAAATCGGCGTCCAGCCGACGGGATCCCACGGAAAAGCGGATTTTATCCGCCGCGAAACCGTGCTTTTCATAACCGAACGGTCTCGCCGCGAGGGCCTCTCAGTGAGCGTGAGAGTGCTTGTGCGGACGCGTATAAGTCGCCGCTTCGAAGAGCTCACGGCGAGGCAACTGGAACTGATCGAGAGCCCAATCCACAACCGCGTCCAAACCCTCGTCGCTTTTGAGGTTGGTAAAAACGAACGGCCGGGAGCCTCTCATTCGCCGGGCGTCTCGGTCCATGACTTCGAGGGAAGCTCCCACATGCGGCGCCAAATCGATCTTGTTGATCACCAGCAAATCGGAGCGCATGATGCCAGGCCCCCCTTTGCGAGGAATCTTG
This sequence comes from Bryobacteraceae bacterium, assembly GCA_030036985.1. Classification (GTDB taxonomy): domain Bacteria; phylum Acidobacteriota; class Terriglobia; order Bryobacterales; family Bryobacteraceae; genus BOG-234. Next base: position 2,060 of record JASHSD010000805.1, on the reverse strand, counting down.
TCTCCCCCTGAGACGTCGATAACATAGATCGACGCATCCGCGAGGTCGGGGCTGAACGCGGCGGCCAGGTTATCGCCGCCGCTCTCGATGAAGACGACATCGACATGATCGAGCGTTTTTTCGAGATCGGAGATCGCCTCCAGGTTCATGGAGCAATCCTCCCGTATCGCGGCGTGAGGACAGCCACCCGTCTCCACGCCCCGCACCCGCTCAGCCGGCAAAGCCCCCACACGGATCAGAAACTCGGCGTCTTCCCGCGTGTAGATATCGTTGGTGACGGCGGCGACGCTCAGGCGATCTTTTAGGCGGCCGCTTAGGCGAGCCACCAGGGCGGTCTTGCCGCTGCCCACCGGCCCGGCCACTCCGATTCGAAATGCGCGTTGAGATTGGGACATAAGTTCAGAAAAGAAAGTATCGTTGGGCGAGCGGCAGTTCCGCCACTGGCTCGCAGGTAAGAAGCTCGCCATCCGCCCGCACTTCATAGGTCTCCGGGTCGACTTCCAGCCGCGGCGTGGCATCATTCAGCACCATATCGCGCTTGGCGATGGCGCGGCAGTTGCGCACGGCGACCGCGCGTCTGCGCAGGCCCAGCTTTGCCGGTATACCCGCTTCCATCGCGGCGCGCGAGGTGAAAGTAACACACGTGGAGTAAGGCGCGCGGCCGAAAGCTCCAAACATCGGGCGGTACAACACAGGTTGCGGCGTAGGTATCGAAGCGTTAGCGTCTCCCATGACGCTCCACGCGATAAAGCCTCCTTTAACGACCATTTCCGGTTTTGTCCCGAAGAACGCCGGCTTCCATAGAACCAGATCGGCGAGTTTTCCCGGCTCGATGGATCCTACAGTGGACGCAATGCCATGCGTGATGGCCGGATTGATCGTGTATTTGGCGACGTAGCGCCGCGTGCGCAGGTTATCGTTGCGGTCCGAATCGCCCGGCAAGGCGCCGCGCTGCAGTTTCATCTTATGCGCGGTCTGCCAGGTGCGGGTGGTCACTTCGCCGATGCGGCCCATCGCCTGCGAATCGCTGGAGATCATGCTGAACACTCCCAGATCGTGCAGGATATCCTCGGCGGCGATCGTCTCCTGGCGAATGCGGCTCTCGGCGAACGCTACATCTTCGGGCACCAGCGGATTCAGGTGATGACAAACCATCAGCATGTCCAGATGTTCCGCGATGGTGTTGACGGTGAGCGGGCGCGTGGGATTGGTGGACGAGGGCAGCACGTTCTGCTCCGCCGCGATGCGTATGATGTCGGGGGCGTGCCCGCCGCCGGCGCCTTCCGTGTGATAAGTGTGGATCGTCCGGCCCGCAATGGCCGCGATGGTGTCGTCGACATACCCCGCTTCATTAATCGTGTCGGTATGGATCGCGACCTGAACGTCGTAACGATCGGCGACGGCCAGGCAGTTATCGATAGCCGCGGGAGTGCTGCCCCAATCCTCGTGCAGTTTGAGACCGCAGGCGCCCGCCTCGATCTGTTCTTCGAGCGGCGCCGCGCCCGACGCGTTCCCTTTGCCCAGAAAGCCGAAGTTCATCGGGAATTGCTCGGCGGCCTCGAGCATGCGCGCCATGTTCCATTCGCCGGGCGTGCACGTCGTCGCATTCGTGCCGGTCGCGGGTCCCGTGCCGCCGCCGATCATGGTGGTCGTTCCGTTGGAGAGCGCCTCGTAGACCTGTTGCGGGGAGATGAAATGGATATGGCTGTCGATGCAGCCCGCGGTGACGATCATGTTTTCGCCCGCAATCACTTCGGTCGCCGCGCCGACAATCAGTTCCGGGTCGGCTCCATCCATTGTGTCGGGATTGCCGGCCTTGCCCACTTTGACGATGTGGCCGTCGCGAATGCCGATGTCGCCTTTCACGATGCCCCAATGGTCGATGATGATGGCGTTCGTGATGACGAGGTCGAGAATGCCGGCGTGGTCGCGCTTCGCCATGGTGCTGTTCTGGCCCATGCAGTCGCGAATCACCTTGCCGCCGCCGAAGGTGATTTCGTCGCCGTAAACGGTGAAGTCCTTTTCGATTTCGACGATCAGCGCGGTGTCCGCCAGACGCA
>JASHSD010000804.1 GCA_030036985.1 Bryobacteraceae bacterium | reverse complement strand
GTTCGGCTATTCGGCGCGGACATTCTCATCCGCCCTCGAGTTCCTCGCCTCGGATGCGCTGAACCAGACCCGGTGTCTGCTCCTCGACATCTCCATGCCTGTCATGACGGGTATCGAGCTGCAGGCTGAATTGAAGCGCCAGGATAAGCGGATCCCCATCGTCTTCATCACCGCGACCAGGGACGAAGCGATCCGGTCGCGGGTAATCGAGTCGGGCGCGGCAGCCTGTCTGATAAAACCGTTCAGCGACACGGCGCTTCTGGAGGCCCTGCGTTTGGCGATGCCCGCGGATTGAAGTGTTTCGTCGGCGAACGATACAATTGTGGCATTGGATGTGCGGGGCGTCAGCCCAAGATTCTTTCAATGACGCAAGGTACGCCAGTGGTGTTCGTTGTCGACGACGATGTGTCAATTCGCGAATCTCTCGAACTGCTGATTCGCTGTGAGGGGTGGCAGCCGGAGCTTTACGCTTCCGCATCCGAATTCCTGGCGTCGCCGCGACCCCGGCCTTCCGTTCCCAGTTGCCTGGTGCTCGACGTTTCGATGCCGGGCCTGAGCGGCCTGGAGTTGCAGAAGCGCATTGCGAACGATCGCATCGACATGCCGATCATCTTCATCACCGGCCACGGAGACATACCGATGACGGTTGAGGCGATGAAGGCGGGAGCCGTCGAATTCCTCACCAAGCCGTTTACGGACGAGGCTCTTCTAGGCGCGATCCGCCAGGCGATCGAGCGCAGCCGCGAAATGCTCGGCCGAGGAATGGAGATGCAGAGGCTGTGCGATAATTTCGCAACGCTGTCCCAGCGCGAGCGGGAAGTGATGGCCCTCGTCGTCACGGGGATGCTCAACAAACAGGTTGCCGGCGAGTTGGGAATCAGCGAAATCACCGTTAAGGCGCATCGCGGACGCGTGATGCAGAAGATGAAAGCGGATTCTCTTGCCGACCTGGTCAATATGGCCGCAAGCCTAGGGCTGGGACGAGCCCGATCGGCCTGAAGCGCCGGTATCATCAATGAACGTGCGGGGATGAAGATCGATTTCGGAGGGGTTGTGGATGCGCTTCCCGGGCTGGTCTGGACCGCGAACGCCGACGGACGGAGCGATTTCGTTAATCGCGGCTGGCGCGAATACACGGGTCTCGGTCTCGATCAGTCGATCGATCATGGCTGGCAGACGGCGATCCATCCGGACGACCTGCCGTCCTTCATCGAGGCTTGGGATCTCGTCAGGCGATCAGGCACTGCAAAAGAAATCGACGCGCGGATGCGCCGCTTCGACGGCGAATACCGCTGGTTCGTGCTCCGGCCTTCCCCGTTAGCGGAGGATGACAGCCGCAACCGGCGTTGGTGCTGGCTCGGATCGTATGCGGACGAGAGCGCCAGCGCGGACGGACGCCTGCGCCGCCTGTTGGACGCGATACCCCTCCAAATCGGGTTCCTGAACACGGCCATGGTTCTCGAGTTCGCGAATCTGAAGTCGCTCAGAGACTTCAATATGACCTTTGAGCAGTTGAATCAGTGGACCAGCTCCGGAATCATCCATGTGGATGACCACGAGACGACCTACAAATATATCGAGGCTCTGCTCTCGGGCAAGACTTACACGGCGGAACTTCGTTTCCTCCACCCGAATGGCGCCTATCGCTGGACGCGCGCCGTATGCGTTCCCATGCGTGACGCCCACGGCAATGTCGTCAACTATGTGTCGTGCCAGGTCGATATCGACGACCTGAAGCAGGCGGAGGCCCTGCTTGCAGCCGAAGTGAAGCTGCTTGAGATGGTGGCGCAAGGCGAAGCACTGGAACAGGTGCTGGACGCCCTGAGCCGTCACGTCGAAGAGTTATGCAGCGGTAGTTTCTGCAGCGTCCTGATGCTGACGCCCGACCGGAAGCGCTTTCGGAACGGCGCGCGCGCTGGCGTGCCGGACGCTTGCCATGACTTCTTCGCCGGCAAGGCAATCGAGAGCGGCGACGACCCGTGCTCGTTATCGGTCGTTGAGAAGACCTCGATCGATACAGCGGATCTCGCCAACGACCCAAGATGGCAGGGGTCACCCTGGCTGGCGGCGATGCAGAGCCTCGGCTTCGGCTCGTGCTGCGCGACGCCCATCATATCCGCCTCAGGCGAGGTGTCCGGCGTTCTCGCGATCCACCGGTCCGATCCCGCGGCCCCGTCTTCCAGGGAAGAAGGCGTCATCGACCGGTTCACAAAAATCGCGGGGATCGCGATCGATCGCGCTGAGATGGACGCAGCCCTCCATGCGCGCGAACGGGAACTGCGCGAGGCCCTGGCGCAGCTCTCCGATGGCGCCACGCCGCGACGGCTGGAGACGGTCCGTGGCCGCGTTCATCCGGACGGCTTGCACCTCTTCGACGGGGAGATGCGGCGCAGGCTGGAAGGCAAGGGCGGCGATTTCAACTTCCGTGTCATTACCCCGAAAGGCGGCCTGAAGCACCTTCGCGGCATCGCTCAGGTCATGGAGCACATCGAAGGCAGACCCATCTTCATGGGCACCATCCAGGACATCACGGAAAGCAAGTTGGCCGAGGAGGCTCTCAACCAGGCGCGCAGCGAGCTTGCCCATGTGGCGCGGGTCGCGACCCTCAACGCCATGACCGCCTCTATCGCCCACGAGGTGAGCCAGCCCCTGTCCGGAATCCTGACCAACGCCAACACCTGTCTGCGGCTGCTGGCAGCGGATCCTCCCAATGTGACCGTCGCCGCCGAGACGGCTCGGCGCACGATCCGGGATGCCAATCGCGCCACCGACGTGATTCAGCGCCTGCGGGCGATGTTCTCGACAAAGCCTCCAACCATGGACCCTGCGAATCTGAACGACGTGGCTCGCGAAGTGATTGCCCTGTCGATGGGCGAGTTGCGGCGCGCCGAAGCAATGCTGCAGACGGATTTCGCGGACGAACTGCCCCTCGTCAGGGTCGACCGCGTTCAGCTGCAGCAGGTGATCCTGAACCTGCTGCTGAATGCCGCTGATGCGATGACGGCGATTGAGGATCGCCCGCGGACGCTGCTGATGCGGACCGGGCTGCACGATGGCGGCAGTGTCAGGCTGCTCGTCAGGGACTCCGGCACGGGTATCGACCCCGCCAAGATCGACCGGTTGTTCGATGCCTTCTACACGACTAAGGCCAAGGGGATGGGCGTAGGTCTGTCTATCAGCCGTTCGATCATCGAAAGGCATGGCGGACGTCTCTGGTCCGAGAACAACGAAGGCCCCGGCGCCACGTTCAGCTTTTCTCTTCCAGCCGCCCCAGACTGAGTGCTGCCCACTTCTTCAGGCTTCTATTCCTCGAAATCGGCGTCCAGAACGATGCGGTAATGCGCCTTGCCCGCTTCGAGCCGTGCGAAGGCATCGTTGATTTCGCTCATCGGGAAGTGTTCGGTTACGGGCGCGATATGATGCCGGGCGGCAAAGTCGAGCATGGTCTCGATAGTCACCGGCGTCCCAATCCAGCTTCACGTTGACCGTACTGATGACCAGGTCCAAACTGCCGGCGAGCTTTTTGATCGCCGCCGGATCAGCTGTCGAGGCGACCTCGTTCGCGCCGAGGGCTCTCGCCTCATCGAACTTCTTCCCGCTCGCCGTGAACGCCGTCACGTGGCAGCCGTACGCGGCGGCGAACTTCAGGGCCATGTGGCCGAGTCCGCCGATGCCGATGACGCCTACTCGCTGAGTCGGTTTGGCGTACATCGCGATCGGCGCAAAGACCGTTACCCCGCCGCACAGAAGGGGCCCGGCTTCGGCGAAGTCGAGGCCGTCCGGCAGAGGGAAGGCCCACGCCCAATGCGAGCGGACGTGACTGGCGAAGCCGCCGCGATGTCCGACGATGGTCATCTGCACTTCCGGGCAAAGGTTGTGGCTTCCCGACATTAGAAGGATTCGTGATCCGATGGGGTATGTTCACCCGCGCGGCTGCATTGGATCTCGATCAAGCGCAGATACGACGCCTGGAATCGCTGGTCCGTGCGGGCGGCACACCGCAAAAGACCGCCCGCAAATGTCAGGTGATCCTTC
>JASHSD010000803.1 GCA_030036985.1 Bryobacteraceae bacterium | reverse complement strand
GCCAGATTGAACGCATTCGTGCGCATCGGGACCGACGACAGCGTCACGCTGACCATCCATCGGGCCGAGCTGGGGCAAGGGTCAGTGACTTCGCTCTCGATGCTGCTGGCCGAGGAACTGGAGTGCGATTGGAGCAAAATCCGCACGGAATTCGCTCCGGTGGATCCGAAGAACTACGGCGTGTTCGGTTCGCCGACGCTGCAGGGCGTGTTCGGGAGCCTGAGCATACGGTCGTCGTACGATCCTTTGCGCAAAGCGGGCGCGACCGCGCGCGAGATGCTGGTCACCGCTGCCGCGCAGCAGTGGGGCGTGGACAAAGCGCAGTGCCGCGCGGAGAGCAACCGGGTCATCAACACGGCCACAAATGCGCGCCTGAGCTATGGCAGCCTGGCCGAGGCCGCCGCGAAAGTCGCGCCGCCGAAGAATGTCGCGCTGAAGGATTACAGCAAATTCCATCTGATCGGCACTTCGCCCAAACGCCTGGATACGCATTTGAAAGTGACGGGCAAAGCGCCATACGGAATCGATATGCGCGTGCCCGGCATGCAGTACGCGGTGCTGGAGCGCTGTCCGGTCTTCGGCGGCAAGGTGGCAAGCTTCGACGCCACGCAGGCGAAGGCCGTCCCCGGCGTCAAGGATGTGGTTCAGATTTCGAACGGCGTGGCGGTAATTGCCGATAACACGTGGTCGGCGATGCAGGGCCGCAAGGCGCTCAAGGTGCAGTGGGACGAAGGCGCGTTGGCCAATTCATCGAGCGAGACCATCCATAAGATGTTCGCCGATCTCCTCGAAAAACCCGGCGCCGTGGCGTTGAACAAAGGCGATACAGCGGCGAGCCTCAACGGCTCCGCGAAGAAGATCGAAGCGCTTTACGATGCGCCCTACTTGTCGCACGCGCCGATGGAGCCGCACAGCTGCGTAGTCTCGGTGAAGCCGGACAGCTGTCAGATCTGGGTCGGCACGCAGATTCCCAGCGCGGCGCGCGATGCGGCGGTGATGATTACGGGCCTGCCGATTGAGAAGATCGATGTGAAAACCTACTATCTCGGCGGCAGCTTCGGAAGGCCGGGACAGCACGTCGACGAAGCCATCGAGATCGCGAAGGCTGCGAAAGTTACGGTGAAACACACGTGGTCGCGCGAAGACGATATGCAGCACGATATCTACCGCCCGGCTTCGCTGACGCATTTCGCCGCGGGTCTGGATGCCGACGGATGGCCCGTGGCGTGGACGGCGCGCGTGGCTTCGCCCTCGTTTTCGGGATTGCAGAATGGCGTGGACCGCAACGGCGTCGATGGCATTTCGACCGTGCTTTACGAGATCCCGAACGTTCGCGTCGAATACCATCCGCCGGATGCGGGAATTCCGGTAGGTTATTGGCGGTCGGTAGGGCCTTCGCAGAATACGTTCTTCACGGAGAGCTTCATCGATGAAATGGCCGCGGCCGGCGGCAAGGATCCGGTCGAACTGCGCCGCCGGCTGCTGAGCAAATCGGCGCGCGCACTGAATGTCCTCAATACGGTGGCGGATAAGGCCGGTTGGGGCAAGCCTCTGCCTTCGGGCCATTATCACGGCGTGGCGATGGTCAACAGCCTCGGCGGCTTCAATGCGCAGGTCGCGGAAGTCTCGGTGGATAAGAAGGGTAACTACCGTGTCCATCGCGTGGTCTGCGTGGAGGATTGCGGGCAGGTGGTGAATCCGGCGGGAGTGGTGCAGCAGCTGCAGGGCGGAATCGTCTTCGGATTATCCGCGCTCAAGAGCGGGATCACGATCGAGCGCGGCCGGGTCAAGCAGGGCAATTTCGACGCCTATCAGGTGCTGCGTATCGACGAGATGCCGGTGGTTGAGGTGCATCTGGTCGAGAGCCATGAAGCGCCGGGCGGGATCGGCGAGGCCAGTACGCCGCCCATCGGGCCCGCGGTCGCCAACGCGATTTTCGCGGCGACCGGCAAGCGGCTGCGAAGACTGCCGATTCGCCAGGAAGACCTGGTCTGATTCATGCTTAAAACGTTGTCGATTGCTTTCGCCGGGATTTTAGCGGCCGCAGGCGCTTATGCCCAGCGCGGCGGCGCGCCCCAGCCGCAGGCGATCCAGCAGGTGAAGCCGGGCTTGTTCATGGTTACCGGCGCGGGCGGAAACACGACGGTTCGGGTGACGAACGCCGGTCTGATTGTGGTGGACGGGAAGCTTCCCGGCGAAGCCAATTACAACGCGCTCATGGCGCTCATCAAAGGCGTCTCGGATCAGCCGGTCAAGTATCTGATCGTCACGCATCACCACGCGGATCACACCGGCAACGACCAGCGGTTCATCGACGCCGGAGCGCAGGTTGTCGGAACCCAGAATCTCAAGATGAACCTGGAGACTTACGCCTACGATCCGAAGCCCGCGCCGCCCACCATTACTTATCCGAGCGCCGAATACAAGCTGGAACTGGGCGGCGTGACCGTGGAACTGCATCACTTCGGCCGCGCGCACACGAGCGGGGATACGGTTGTGTATTTTCCGAACCTGAAGGTGGTCTCTGTCAGCGATGTGGTGACTACGGGCAAAACGGGTCCGCTGATCGATTACGCGGGCGGAGGCAGCGCGGTCGAGTGGACGCATGTGCTGGACGGAATCCTGAATCTGGATTTCGACGCGGCCATCCCGGGGAACGGCGGCGTGCTGACGAAGGCCGACGTGCAGGCATATAAGACGAAGTTCGACACGGTGATGGCGCGCGCCCGTGAGCTGATCAAACAGGGCGTGCCGCAGGATAAGCTGGCGGCGGAGATCAAGACGGACGATATCGGATGGGCGCCGCGCGTGCCGAAGGCGGACGCATTTTACGCGGAACTCTCGGCATCGAAGTAACCGCGCCGTTTGAAATCCGGGCCGGCCGCTGCGCCGGGCGATTGCGCTTCAAACCTGTCTTGGATGGGCCTGCGGCCCACGAGCAACCATGAAAAACTGGCTGAATCCCTGCCGCATCCAAGCAGGTGGACCGGAGTTGGTCAAGGTCGAGGGGGCATTGGATATGTCGAGGCCGGCAACCTCTCTGATCCGGGGCGCACTTCGTCGCGTGACCCGACGAGTTTTTCAACCTGAATCCGGCAGTTCAGCTGGCCCCCGGCCCGGTTCAGCGTTTACCGCCAACGGATTGCAACTGCTGCGCAGACCACCTTTTGGGTGACAAACGCATTTCTCTCAATCAGTTGCGGGCTCACACGAATCGCCGATTTCTCGGTCCGCAACTGCCGGATTTAGGTTCAATGGTGTCGCCGACAATCGCAACGAAAAACGAAAAAAAATCCGGCGTAAGGTCTAATCGAACCGCGCGCTCCTGCCGATAAATAATGGGCGAATCGCCCGTTCGATGATTTCTATCCGGAAGCACATCGAAAACTGGCGCGACTCGACAGTCGACAACCCCGCTGTCCCGATATTCCGGGATCTTCTGCTGGCGGTTGCGCAATCCGGAGACCGCGCAACGCCGGATCTCGAAGCCAACCTGACAACAAAACTCACCGAATTGGCCGCCTCCCTGGCAGATCGCGCCCGCCTCGACGATCTGGTCAAGGCAGTTGAGGCCGTCGAGAAGGAATTGACAGAATGGGCGGATCAGGCCGTCGAAAGTCACGAGACCAGCGAGGGCAATCTCAGGGAAGTCGTCGGCGTCATAGCGAAGGTAATCGTAGCCGTCACCGAACGCGACAACCGTTACGCGCCGGAGGCGGGGGATCTCACGCGAAAATTCGAAGCCATTTCGGGACTGACCGGTCTGGCTTCGCTCAGCCGCGCTTTGGTGGAGAGCGCGGGCTCGCTTTCGGCGTGCGTCGAGCGAATCACGGAGGACAGCCGACAATCGCTTCTGCGCCTCAACGCCGAAGTGGAGGACTACCGCTCCCGTCTCACCACATCCGAGAAGCTTTCCACTCTCGACCCTCTGACCGGCCTTGCCAACAGGCGCTCCTTCGAAGCGCAGCTGAATGCGAAAACGCGGGCCGGAATCCGCTTTTCGCTGATCCTGATCGATCTGAACGGGTTCAAAGCGATCAACGACCGTTACGGGCATCTGGCAGGAGACGAGGTGCTCAAGCAGTTCGCGGGGCGATTGAAGCAGCAGTTTCCCTCCGCGGATCTGGTGGCGCGCTGGGGCGGCGACGAATTCGCCGTCATCATCGGCAGCAGCCATCAGGATGCCGACGCGCGCGCTCAGCGCATCCGGCGATCGGTCTTGGGTGAATGCCGCATTAACGTCGGCGGCCGGCCTGTCGTCGTCTATGTGGACGCATCCATCGGCGTAGTCGAGTGGGAACGCGGCGAAGAGATTCCGGCCCTTTTGGAGCGCGCGGACCGCTACATGTATCTCGGCAAAAAGCGTTGAGGAAGGCGCGTTGAGCCCAGAAAAATCGGGGAAGACGCGCTAAGTGCCTGTCACGAATTAAGTGTGCCAACCACTCCCTTGCGGTCGTGGCTCAGAAACCGGTA
>JASHSD010000070.1 GCA_030036985.1 Bryobacteraceae bacterium | reverse complement strand
TTGGCTCGCCAGAAGGATCACCTGACATTTGCGGGCGGTCTTTTGCGGTGTGCCGCCCGCACGGACCAGCGATTCCAGGCGTCGTATCTGCGCTTGATCGAGATCCAATGCAGCCGCGCGGGTGAACATACCCCATCGGATCACGAATCCTTCTAATTGTAAATAATTAAGTGGGACGGGACACTATGTTGAATTTTTCGCGTCGAACTCAAGCGTTCCGCGGGCCTGGAGCCAGCGCGCGATCAGCCAGCACAGGAGCGCCCAGACCGCGCCGGCGGTCCAGCCCGCGAGGACATCCGTGGGCCAGTGCACGCCGAGATAGACGCGGCTCACACCTACGATGAGTCCCAGGAATGCCGCGGCGAGCAGAAAGAACACCTTCAGCGCGCGGCGTTCGTGCGAGCGCGCCAGAAGGGCTCCGAGCGTCAGATAGGTGACCGCCGACATCATCGAATGGCCGCTGGGGAAACTGGTGTTCGTCGCGTAGGCCAGGTGCGGAACAATATCGGGCCGCGGCCGCTGAAACATGTCTTTCAGCAGATCGGAAGCGAGCATGCCTCCGAGCACCGAGGCCAGCGTGAAATACGCCATGTGCTTCCGGCTGTCGAGTGCGAGAAAGATCACCGCGAACGCGGTGATGAGACCGAGGATCGTGGTGCTGCCGAGCGAGGTGATGTCGCGCGCGATCTCCTCGACGATGGGTCCGCCACGAGGAGCAAGCTCGGGCGTGCGCATGGCCAGCAGGACATCGCGATCGAAGCCGCGCGTGTCGCCGTTGCGCACCTCGGTGGCGATGGCGGCGAAGGTCCATCCACCGGCTGCGATGCCGAGGAGCGCGAGGAGAATCGGCAGTTCGAAACCGCGCTTCACCACATGGAGCTTCACCGGGTGGCAAAGATCAGCGGGGAGGGTCCAGGCGAATCGACCAGGCGCGCGGCGCGGAACCCGGCCTCTTCGAGCCAGCCACGAATCTCCTCGAAGCTGTAAGTCGCGCCTTTATCGGTGTGGATCAGCATGTTGACGTCGAAGAGCAGACCGGTCAAGGGGCCGCGGCGATCCGCGTTGACCAGGAATTCCGCGATTACGATGGTCCCGGCGGGGGCCAGCGCTTCATACGTCTTGCGCAGCAGGGCGCGGCTGCGGGCTTCGCCCTCGCTGTGGAGGATGTGGCCCAGGGCGGCGATGTTGTGGTGTTTGCCGAAGTCGGCGGAGTCGAGATCGCCGGCGACGTAGCTGAAGCGATCGGCGACGCCGCAGTTTGCCGCGGTTTTGCGCGTGATTTCGAGTACGTTGGGCCAATCGACGGCGGTCACCGTCACACGCGGCGAACGCTGCGCGAGGCCGATGCCGAAGACGCCGGAGCCGGCGGCGAGATCGAGCACTTTGACAGGGCCCTGGGCGGAAGCCACGCCGAGTTCGTCCGCCGCGGCCATAGCCGATCCGTAATTCATGGCGAAAAGACCGGCGACGAACTGTTCGAAGAACTCCGATCCCAGCGATTGTTGATTCACGGCCGTAATCGGTTTGCCGGTCTGCAGCACTTTCGTGATTTCGAGCCAGTCGGGGATGAGCTGACGGCTGATGTGTTCGAGGAATCCGCCGAAGTACGCGGGTTTTGAACTGACGAGGAATGCGGCGCTTTCGGGAGTGAGCGAATAGCGGCCGGCATCGTCGCGCGTCAGGAATTCGAGACCGACGAGCGCGTTCATGATGGCGGAAAGGCCGCGCTCGGATGCGCCGGTGGCGGCGCTGGTTTCGGCGACGGTCTTCGGGCCTTCGTCGAGAACGTCGAAGATGCGGGTGCGCACGGCGGCTTCGAGGATCAACGGGGGAGCGTAGCCCCACGCGTAACGCATGATCTTTTCGGGCGTCGGCGACACGGCGGGCGATGAACTGTTCATGGCTTTATTATCTGGTGCAGACGCTCGTCCCAGGGGCTGCCGATCAGCGGCTGCATTTTTTCGCGGAATTGTTTTGTGTACGGCGCGGAATCGTGGGCGTCGAATGCGGCTTTCGTTTTCCAGACGGCGACGATGGTGAAGTGATTGGGACGGCCGTCCTGCTGGAGGACTTCGAAGCGGGTGCAGTCTTTTTCGCGCTTCAGAGTGGTGGCGGCGAATTGTTTGAGGAGCGTGAGGCCCGTCGCCGTGCCGGTGGGCATGAGATCGATGTGGGTGACCGCGTAGACGGGAGCTTGAGCGTGCAGTTGCGCGGTTCCGCAGGCGAGGAGCGAGAGCAGCAGGATGTGTCGCATCAGATGGATTGTATCGGGAAAGAGGGCCGACGAGGGCGTCGGCCGCGGGCCGGGGGCCCCCAAAAAAAACAAACCGGACACGTCAGCGGTGGGCTTGGGTTTGATTTTCGGCTAACAGATGTTTTACTTTCGAGACGAATTCGTTCGTTTCCTGCTTGTACAGTTCGCCGCTGCCCGGGCTGGGGAAACCGGCGTGGGCGCCGCGCACGAGACCGTCTCGTCCGACGAAGAAGGTCGTGGGCCATGCGTCCCAGTCCACCGCCTGCGTGAGCTTCTCTTTGGCCGAATCCGTTTCTCCGGCGAGGAGGACCGTGTAGTGGATTCCGTATTCCTTGATGAACGCGCGCAGCCGCGTGGGATTCCGCAGTTGGTCCGCTTCTTCGAAATTCAGCGCCACGATTTCGAGGCCCTGATCCTTGTATTGATCGTAAAGTTTCGCGAGGAACGGCGCTTCGTCGTGGCAGTTCGGGCACCAGCTGCCGGTGATGTTGATCAGCACTACCTTGCCTTTAAAGCGCGCATCAGTATTGGAGACGATGTGGCCGTTCAGGTCGGGAAAGCTGAAGGTGAACGGGGCGTTGGGGTCCTTTACGGTGGTGTGCAGATCGGCGTCCGTGGGCGCAGGCAGGCCCTCTTTGCGCGCTTCCGCGGGGCGCACGGCTTTCATCTCGCTGAAGCCATGCATGCCGCTGAGGCTTGCGTCGAGAGTGCCGTCGGCCGCGGGTTTGAGGATCAGCAGCGCGGGACGGGCGCCATCGAAATGGCTCAGTACGAACTGGCCGTCCTTATAGCTGCCGGTCATGGTTCC
>JASHSD010000802.1 GCA_030036985.1 Bryobacteraceae bacterium | reverse complement strand
CGCCGGCCATGGTATCCGCGCCGTTCAAGCTGCTGCTGTTCGTTCTCGTCGACGGCTGGAACCTGACCGTCGGTTCGCTGATGAAAGGGTTTTTCGCATGACTCCCGACGGCGTGGCGCACCTTGTCGGCCAGATGTTTGTCAATGCCTTCTGGATCAGCGCGCCGCTTCTCGCCATCGGTTTCGCCACGGGCATTGTCATCAGCCTGATTCAGGTGCTCACGTCCATTCAGGACAGCGGTTTCAATTCCATTCCGCGGCTGATCGCCTTTCTCGGCGGAAGCCTGCTGATGATGCCCTGGATGGTTCACAAGGCGATGGGATACGCCATCGACATCCTGGGAAATCTGAGCCGGTATGGGCGCTGAACTATTCAGCTACGCGACTCTATTCGGGTTCCTGTTCGCATTGGCGCGCATTTCAGGCGTCTTCGCCTTCATGCCTTTCGCCGTGTTCCCCGCTTCGCCCGTGGCCGCCCGCATCGTACTGTCGGTGGCTCTGACCCTGATGCTGCGCGGCGATTGGAAAGCGCCCGCGGGCGTGGAAGCGTCGCTCAGCCGCCTCGTGTCCGGAATCGCCGCGGAAATGGGGCTCGGATTGGTTGTCGGCGTTTCGCTCGCGATCGTCGTCGAGGTTTTCAAGTTGGCCGCCCAGGCCATCAGCCTGCCCGCGGGGCTCGGGTTTGCATCCACCTTTGATCCCTCCAGCGGCGCCGATTCCATGGTGCTGATAATCGTCGCCGAATTGACCGCGGGCCTGTTGTTCTTCGTCTCCGGCGCGGACCGGCTCTTCATCAAAGCTGTGGCCGAAAGCCTGCGCCTCGCGCCGCCCGAATCGTTCAGCCTGAACAAGACCTGGGGCCCGGCGATTATTCAGTTTTCAGGATCGATCTTCAGCGTCGGGCTGCGTCTGGCCGCGCCGGTGATCGCGCTGCTGCTGCTGGGTGACGCATCCCTCGCGGTGCTCAGCCGCACGCAGCCCCAGCTCCACATCGTGCATCTGACGATGCCGCTCAAGCTGGCCGTAACCATGATGGTTCTCCCGGTCACGATCGGCATCGATCCGGGATTGTTCGACTCGCTGATCATGTCCTGGGCGCACTTCATCGAAGGAATTCTGCGGAGCGCGCACTGATGCCGGACAATGGCGAGAAGACCGAAAAAGCTACACCCCATCGGCTGAAAAAAGCGCGCGAGGAAGGCCAGTTTCCGGCAGCGCGCGAATTCGTATCGGGCGTGCAGTTTTTCGCGTATGTATCGCTGGCCGGGGCCTATTTTCCGCAGTGGATCGGAACCGTGCAGTCGGCGCTGCGGCTCGGCTTGCGCCAGGCGTTCACGGACGGTCCCGCGCCCGCAAATCTCGCTCCCGGCGACCTGATCGCCATGATGCTGCGGCTTGCGAATGCCGTGCTGCGGCCGCTGGCGATGCTCGGCCTCGCCATGCTGGCCGTCACCATTTTTTTCCAGCTCATTTCGACCAACATGGGCTTCAGCTTCGCCCGTCTGGCGCCCAAATTCGAGCGCCTGAACGCGGTGCAGAAGCTGAAAGACATGCCGGGCAACAACCTGTGGTCGTTCTTCCAGTCGCTGGTCATGATGCCGGTGATCTTCTACCTCGCGTGGTCGATGCTGCGAGGCCGGCTGCCGGAGCTGATGCATCTGACCATGTTGCCGATCGTCGGCGCGGCGGCGATGGCCGGGCTTCTCCTGAAGGACATCCTGCACAAGGCTGCGCTGGTGCTGATCGCCCTGGGCGTGGTCGGGCTGGCCCGCGAGCGCAGCCGGTTCGGCAAAAGCATGCGCATGAGCAAATTCGACGTGAGCGAGGAGCGGAAGCAGACCGACGGCAATCCGCAGACGAAGTCCCGCATCCGCCGCATCCAGCGCGACATGCGCCGCCGCAACATGATGAAGGACGTGGCAAAAGCTACGGCTGTAGTAGTCAATCCCACCCACTACGCGGTAGCGCTGCTGTACGAACAGGGCTCCATGGCCGCGCCCCAGGTGATCGCGAAGGGCAAGAACTACCTCGCCGCGCGCATCCGGAAGTTAGCTATCGATAACCAGGTACCGATCATTGAGAATCCTCCGCTGGCGCAGGCACTGTACAAATCTGTGGAGGTCGGCCAGGAGATTCCGGCGCATCTGTACCGCGCCGTGGCTGAGATTCTGGCCTACATCTTCAAACTGATGTCGAACGCGAAACCAGGACGCAAATGACCGCAAACGTAGCCCAGCCACGAACGGCTCCGACAGCGGCCCGCAAAGCCAAGGCCGCGAAGGTTTCGCTGCAGACCATCAGCGAACTGGCCGTCCCTGGCGCGATTCTGGCCATTGTGGTGGCGCTGATCGCGCCCATGCCGCGCTTTTTGCTGGACCTGCTGATCGTGACCGACATCATGATGTCCGTCGTGGTGCTGATGGTCGCGATGTACATCACGAAACCGGTGGATTTCAACGTTTTCCCCACCACTTTGCTGGTGCTGACGTTGTTCCGGCTGGCGCTGAACGTTTCCTCGTCGCGTCTCATTCTGCTCAACGGCCACACCGGAACCTCGGCCGCGGGCGACGTGATTCAGGCCTTCGGCAATTTCGTTGTAGGCGGTAACTACGTCATCGGCGCGGTTATATTCCTGGTGCTGATCGCGATCCAGTACGTGGTCATCAATCACGGCGCCGTGCGCATTTCGGAAGTCACCGCCCGGTTCACGCTCGATTCGATGCCCGGCAAGCAGATGTCGATCGATTCGGACCTGAATGCCGGTCTGATCGACGAAGCCGAGGCCCGGCGGCGGCGCAAGCAACTCGCGAGCGAAGCCGAGTTCTTCGGCGCCATGGACGGCG
>JASHSD010000801.1 GCA_030036985.1 Bryobacteraceae bacterium | reverse complement strand
CCGCAAGACTACCATTTCGGAGCTCGTGCGCGAAGCCGTGCGCGAACGTTACCTCGGCGCGCGGGAGGAGCGAATGAAGGCGATGCGGGAGTTTGTCGGCATTCGCAAGCAACGCTCACAGCTCGTCGACGCGGTGGATTACGTTAACGATCTTCGCCGCGACGATCGCCTGGACCGGCTTTACAAAAAGTGATTGTTCTCGTCGATTCCGACATCCTGATTGAAGTCTCCCGGGGAAACGCGGATATCGTTTCACGATGGATCAACCTCAGCAAAGCCGACGCCCTGGTCCTGTATTCGCCGGTCAGCGTAGCGGAGCTTTGGGCCGGCGCCCGCCCAAACGAGCACGATATTCTGAACAATCTTTTTCGCGCGTTGCAGTGCGCTCCGATGGATGAAGAAACGGGTCGCCAGGCGGGCGCATACCTGCGGCGATACCGGAAGAGCCATGGCCTCCGGATCGCGGATGCTTTGATCGCCGCGTGCGCGGTGGCGCACAATGCTGAACTTTGGACGCGGAACCGGAAACACTACCCGATGAAGGAAGTCTCGTTCTTCCCTCCGACCGTTCAGTAGTCCGCTCGCCCGCTGACATATACTGACAACTCTTGACCGACACCATCAGTGAGCGTCTCGACCGCCTCCCCGTCACGCGCACGCTCCGCACCCTCGTCGCGCTTCTCTCCCTCGGCGGATTCTTCGAGTTCTACGATATCTTCTTCAGCGGCTACATCGCCCCCGGCCTGGTCCGCAGCCGTATCCTGACGCCCACCACACGCGGCTTCTTCGGCATCAGCGGGATCGCCGGATTCGTCGCCGCGCTCTTCTCCGGCCTCTTTATCGGCACCGCCCTCTTCGGCTTCGTTGCGGACCGCTTCGGCCGCCGCACCATCTTCACCTTCTCACTTCTCTGGTACACCGCCGCGAGCGTCGTCATGGCGTTCCAAACCCATCCGTTCGGCCTCAGCCTCTGGCGCTTCCTCGCGGGAATCGGCGTCGGCATCGAGCTGGTGACCATCGACACCTACATCTCCGAGCTCGTCCCGAGGCACTGGCGCGGACGCGCCTTCGCCATTAACCAGACCATCCAGTTCTGCGCCATTCCTCTGATCGCGCTGCTGGCGTGGCGTCTCGTGCCGATCTCGCCGCTCGGCCTCGACGGATGGCGTTGGGTCGTGCTCACCGGAGCCGCCGGCGCGATCTTCGTCTGGTGGATCCGCCGCCGCGTTCCCGAAAGCCCGCGCTGGCTGGCGCAACACGGGCGCATCGACGAAGCCAGGCGCATCGTCGAAAATCTGGAACGCCGCATCTCCACGGAAACCGGCGCGTCTCTGCCGCTCCCGGCCGGCCGCGCCGAATCGAGCGCGCCCGGCAGCTTCGGCGAAATCTGGCGCGGCCCTTACCTGCGCCGCACCGTCATGCTGATCGTCTTCAATCTCTTCCAGACGGTCGGGTTTTACGGCTTCTCGAATTGGGTGCCAACCCTTCTCATCAGCCGCGGCATCGAGGTCACCAGCAGCCTTCGCTACACCTTCATCATCGCCATCGCCGCGCCCTTCGGCCCTCTGCTCGCCGGCGCGCTTGCGGATAAAGTTGAACGCAAATGGCAGATCGTCGTCGGCGCCCTGGGCATCGCGGTCGCGGGCATACTGTTCGGACAGATGAGCGCGGCGCCCCTGCTGATCGCGTTCGGCGTGCTGCTCACGCTCTCGGCCAATATTCTGTCGTTCTCCAGTCACGCCTACCAGGCCGAGCTCTATCCCACGCGTATACGCGCCCTGGCCGTCGGCTTCACTTACTCGTGGAGCCGCATCTCCGTGGTCTTCAGCTCGTTCGCCATCGCGTTCTTCCTCGGCCGTTTCGGCGTCCCCGGCGTCTTCGCCTTCATCGCCGGGAGCATGGTGATGGTGATGCTCTCGATCGGCCTGCTCGGCCCGCGAACGAACAACCTGGCCCTCGAAGCGATCTCGCGATGATGGTGAGGATGATGGTGAGATGGAGACGGAAATCGTCCGGGACGCCGCCGCGCTGCTTGAATTTGAGCCGGAGTGGACTCGTTTTGCGGACCGGATTTCGCCGCCGACGCCGTTTCAAACGCCCGAATGGCTGGCGACCTGGTGGAGACATTTCGGCAGCGGAGAACTGCGCGTCCTGGTGTTCCGCCGGGGAAGAGAGATCGCCGGAGTGCTGCCCTGCTTCCTCCACCAATGGAACGGGCGGCGGCAACTCACCCTCATCGGTTCGGGGATGAGCGATTATCTCGACCCCTTGTTCGAACCGGGATCGGCAGACGAAATCGTTCCGCTCATTGGCGCGCAACTGAGGATGTGGGCCGATTGGGATCTCTGCGCTTGGCAGGATCTCTCGCACGAGACGGCGCTGGCGGCTCTGGGCGCCGTTGCGGATGAGATTCCATGCAGCGCGATCGCCCTCGGATCGTCATTCGAGGAATTTCTGACGGCGCGTCCCAAGGACCTGAGGCGCAATCTGCGGCGCTACAAAGAGAAGGCCGAATCGGTCGGCAGCGTGACGTTCGAAGTGCGGGAGAGCGCCGACCGCGAACCGATGGACGCGCTGATCCGGCTGCACCGCGCCCGCTGGGAACGAACCGGAAGCGCCGGCATGATCGAATCGAATCACGCGGAGGCATTCGTGCGCGCCGCGGCGCAGCGAATGGCCGAGCGCGGATGGTTGCGGATATTTATCGTTCGATTCGATGCCGGGATCGCCGCGGTTCTGCTGGCGCTGTGCAATCGGACGACAATCTTTTCCTGGCTCAGCGCATTCGATCCGGAGCACGAGAAGTTCGGGTTCGGGCGCGAGCTCCTGGCGCAGGCGATCCGCTATGCGCACGAACGGGGCAAGCGGAGCTGGAATTTTCTTCGGGGCGATGAGGCTTACAAGTTTTCCTGGGGCGCCGTGCCGATTCCGAAATGCCGGGTGATTATTCGGCCATAGAGCGCGAGATAATCGTCGATCATCCTCCCGCAATCGAATCGCTGAAGCGCTCGTTCGCGGCATAACGAACGCGAGATCCGGCTCAATCGCGAGACCGCCTGGGCCATTTCCTCGGCTGAATCGACGATGAATCCGGTCTCGCCGTGGTCGACAATTTCGGGAAGCGCTCCGCTGCGGAAAGCCATGACCGGGGCGCCCGAAGCGAGCGCCTCCATCGCGACCAACGAACTCGTCTCGGCGACGAGACTCGGGACCAGCAGGCATTGCGCGCCGGCGAGCAGCGACTTCTTTTCCGCCTGCGCCACCGGGCCGCAATACGTTCGGTCGGCATCCAGCAGCGGCTGCACCGAGCGGGCAAAATACTCCCAATGTTCCGGGTAAGAATGCACAGGACCGGCAACAATCAGGCGCGCGCCCAGGCGCCGCGCCACATCCAGCGCGATGTGAACTCCCTTCTCCGGACAGATGCGGCCAAGCCAAAGGAGGTAGTCGCCGGGTTCGGCGGGCGCATAACTTCGCACCGGAATGCCATTCGGAATAACGGGCAGCGAACGCGATGCCGGGGTGGACTCCGCCTGGTTGCGGGAAACGCAAACGCAGTTGGGAAACGTGCCGAAGATCGAATCCGGATAAAACGAAACAGGCAGGTGCAGCGTGGCCAGCATGGGCGGAACGCAATCCGGGAGGTAACGATGAAAATCCAGACCGTGAAAATGGATGAGATCGATGGCGTATCGGTTCAGCGCGCGTTCGATCGCTTTACCGATCGCTTGACTGGGGCCTTCGGCGATTTCG